>NZ_JBHTMX010000001.1:0-136591 GCF_042679725.1 Methylopila musalis | reverse complement strand
GTGCGCCCGGGCGCGGCCCAGACCAAGTCGCTGCGCGCCGACGCGCCGAAGAAGAAGGCCGCGGCCAAGCCCGCGAAGGCGGCGGCGAAGGACGGCCGGGTGAAGGTGGAGCTGACGCCGAAATCCGGCGCCAAGCCCGCCGCCAAACCGGGCACCAAGACGCTCGGCGCCGGCGCCACGGCGCCCCAGCCGCTGTCCGGCTCCATCGGCCGCAACGCCCAGCCGGCCGGCGCGTCCGCGTTCTGAAGGCCTGATCCCGCGCCATGACCGATCCGCGCCGCCCGGAGCCGTTGCCGCTTGTCCTGCTCACCGGCTTCCTCGGGGCGGGCAAGACCACGCTGCTGAACCGCCTGCTGCGCGATCCGGCGCTTTCGGGCGCCGCGGTGCTGGTGAACGAGTTGGGCGAGATCGGCGTCGACCATCTGCTGGTGGAGCACGCGGAGGAGGGCGTGATCGCGCTCGCCGGCGGCTGCCTGTGCTGCGGCGTGCGCGGCGAGCTGGTGGACGCGCTGGAGAACCTGCTGCGCGCCCGCGACAACGGCCGCCTGCCTCCGTTCGACCGGCTGGTGATCGAGACCACCGGCCTCGCCGACCCCGCGCCCGCGCTGCAGACGCTGATGCTGCATCCCTATCTGGCGCTGCGGTTCCACATCGCCGCCGTGGTGACGGTGGTGGACGCCTCCGACGCCGGCGCGACGCTTGCGACCTCGCCGGAGGCCGCCCGCCAGGTCGCCATGGCCGACCGGATCGCGCTCTCCAAGACCGACGTGGCGACGCCCGACCAGATCGCCGCGGCCCGCGCGGGCGTCGCCCGGCTCGCGCCCACGGCGGAGGTGATCGACGCTCAGGGAGCGGACGCCGCGGCCCTGATCGCGCCGGTGGAAGGCCCGCGCCGGGGCCTCGACGCTGCGCCGCTCGGCCATGGCGCGGTGCGCTCCGTCAGCATGGAGAGCGAGGCGCCGCTGACCCGCGCGGCCTACGATCTGTTCGTGGAGCTGCTGCGCTCGGCCCACGCCGCCAAGGTGCTGCGGCTCAAAGGGCTGATCCGTCTGGTGGAGGAGCCGGACCGGCCGCTGCTGGTGCAGGGCGTGCGCCACGTGTTCGCGCCGCCGCGCTTTCTGGACGCCTGGCCGGACGAGGACCGCCGCACCCGACTGGTCGCCATCGGCGAGAATCTGGACCCCGGTCTGCTCGCCGGCCTCTACGCCGCTTTCGCCGGACAGGTGGCGCCGGACCGGGCCGACCGGGCGGCGCTGGTCGCAAGCCCGCTCACGCCATCGTCGGGCGGCCTGCTCGGCTGAGGCGACCCTCCGCTCTGGACACCGCCCGCCGTGGCGGGCTTCATGGGCGGCGAACGGACAACGATACGAACGCGCCGAAGCCGCTTCGTCAGGCTTCAAGGCGCGCTGCGGGAGGTGGTTCATGGCTCGGGCGTCTCGGCTCACGCGGGAATGGCGCTGCGTCACCGGCGCTCTGCGCGCGCTGAAGGCGACCACCCACATCGGGCGCAACCGCTCGCGCGTGTTCCCGCACGTGGTGGCCGAACTCGCGGCGACCCATGGCGACCGCGTGGCCCTGATCTCCGACCGCGAGACCTTCACCTACGCCGAGCTCGACGCCCGCGCCAACGCCTACGCCCGCTGGGCCAAAGCGAACGGCGTCGCCAAGGGCGACGTGGTGGCGCTGATGTCGCTCAACCGGCCGGACTATCTGGCCTTCTGGGTCGGCGTCACACGGGTCGGCGGCGTGGTGGCGCTGCTCAACACCAACCTCACCGGCGCGCCGCTCGCTCATTGCGTCAGCATCGTCGCGCCGAAACACGTGGTGGTGGGCGCTGAACTCGCGGCGGCCTACGCCGAGGCGGAGGCGCGGGTGACGCATCAGCCCCGGCCGCAGGCCTGTCGCCATGGCGGCGAGGCGCAGCGCGGGCCGCGCGCCGACCACGCCGCGGAGGCGCTCGACGGCGCGCCGCTGCCGCCGGAGGAGCTGCCGGCGCTCTCCATCGACGACCGGGCGCTGTTCATCTACACCAGCGGCACCACCGGCATGCCCAAGGCCGCCAACATCAACCACTACCGGCTGATGGCGATCTCCCACGGCTTCATGGGCGTGATGGGCGTGCGCGCCGACGACCGCATGTACGACTGCCTGCCCATGTACCACACGGTCGGCGGCGTCATCGCGGCCTGCGCGCCGCTGCTGGTGGGCGCCTCGGTGGTGATCCGGGAGCGGTTCCGCGCCAGCGCGTTCTGGGACGACGTGGCCGCCACCGAATGCACCATGATCGAGTACATCGGCGAACTCTGCCGCTACCTGATCCACACCCCGGTGAGCGCGGGCGAGACGCGGCACAAGGTGCGGCTCGCCTGCGGCAACGGCATGCGGCCGGACGTGTGGCCGACCTTCGTGGAGCGCTTCCGCATCCCCCGCGTGCTGGAATGGTACGCGGCGACCGAGGGCAACGTGGCGCTGTTCAACTTCGACGGCGCCGAGGGCGCGGTCGGGCGCATCCCGTTCTACATGAAGCGCAAGTTCCCCACCAAGGTGGTGCGCTTCGACATGGAGGCGGGCGAGCCGGTGCGGGGGCCGGACGGGCGCTGCATCGAATGCGCGCCGGGCGAGGTGGGCGAGATCATCGGGCGCATCCTCAACGATCCGTCCAAGCCCTCCATGCGCTTCGAGGGCTACGCCGACCCGGAGGCCACCCGCCGCAAGATCCTGGCGGACGCCTTCGAGCCCGGCGACCGCTGGTTCCGCACGGGCGACCTGATGCGCAAGGACGCGCAAGGCTACTTCTACTTCGTGGACCGCATCGGCGACACCTTCCGCTGGAAGGGCGAGAACGTGGCGACCTCCGAGGTCTCCGAGGCGATCTCGGTGTTTCCGGGCGTGCGGGACGTGAACGTCTACGGCGTGCGCATCCCCGGCTATGACGGCCGCGCCGGCATGGCGCTGATCGCGCCGGCGGAGGAGGGCGTCGACCTTCAGGCCCTGCACGACCACGTGCGCCGCAGCCTGCCCCATTACGCCCGCCCCGTGTTCCTGCGCCTCGCCCCGGAGGTGGAGGTCACCGGCACGCTGAAGCAGCGCAAGGTCGATCTGGTGGACGAGGGCGCCGACCCCGCCCGCACGACGGATCCGCTCTATTTCGCCCACCCCAACGAAAACCGCTACGCCCCCCTCGACGCCGCGCTCTACGACGCGATCGTGACGCAGCGCATTCGGCCGTAAGCGAGCCGCGGGCTGAGAGGGCGCGCGAGGTTGCGATGCGCCGTCACTTTCTTGTCCCGGCCCTGAGCCGGGACCCAGAAACGCTGGCGTTTCCGGAATGCGCGAAACCGTCGCCATGGCCTTGAGACGGCGGGCGTCTGGGTCCCGGCTCAGGGCCGGGACAAGAAAGTGGGCGCGCCTCCGTCAGCCCCTCCCGCGACCTTTCGTCTCGACAAGAGCTTCGACCGCTTCTAACCTCACCCCCATTCCGAGGGGCGTCCGGCTGCAATGCCGGGCTGAGATGGCGCGACGCCGATCCCTTAGAACCTGATCCGGGTCATGCCGGCGAAGGGACGGGAGCTTGTGGCCGCGCGGCGTGAGCGCGGCCTCCCAGACTTTTTCGTCACCATCCCGGATCTCCTGAACGATAACATCGAGGAGGAGATCCCCCATGAACGTCCATGTTCCGCCGAAGGACGCGAAGGCCGCGCCGGAAAGCGTCACCACCGGGCCGATCTTCGGCTCCCGCAAGGTCTACGCCGCGCCGGCGTCCCATCCGGAGCTGCGGGTGCCGTTCCGCGAGATCGCGCTGAGCGACCCGAACGAGCCGCCGGTGCGGGTCTACGATCCGTCCGGCCCCTACACCGAGACCGACCCGGCGATCGATCTGGCGAACGGCCTGCCGGCGGTGCGCGAGGCGTGGATCGCGGCGCGCGGCTACGCCAGCGTCGCCGGCCGCGCCGTGAAGCCCGAGGACAACGGCAACGTCTCCGCCGAGCGTCTGGTGGCGCCGTGTCCGGCGACCCGCGCGATCCGCGAGGCGGCCGCGGGCCAGCTCGTCACCCAGTACGAGTTCGCCAAGGCCGGGATCATCACCGAGGAGATGGTCTATGTGGCGTTCCGCGAGAACCTCGCCCGCGAGGCGGCGGTCGCCGGCTCCGACGAGCGCCGGGCGGACGGCGAGGATTTCGGCGCCGAGATCCCCGAATTCGTGACGCCGGAATTCGTGCGCTCGGAAGTGGCGCGCGGCCGGGCCATCATCCCGGCCAACATCAACCACGTCGAACTGGAGCCGATGGCGATCGGCCGCAACTTCCTGGTGAAGGTCAACGCCAACATCGGCAATTCGGCCGTCACCTCGGGCGCGGCGGAAGAGGTGGAGAAGCTCGTCTGGGCCATCCGCTGGGGCGGCGACACGGTGATGGACCTCTCCACCGGCCGCAACATCCACAACATCCGCTCCTGGATCATCCGCAACTCGCCGGTGCCGATCGGCACGGTGCCGATCTATCAGGCGCTTGAGAAGGTGGACGGCGATCCGCTGAAGCTCGACTGGGAGGTGTTCAAGGACACGCTGATCGAGCAGGCCGAGCAGGGCGTCGACTACTTCACCATCCACGCGGGCGTGCGCCTCGCCCATGTGCCGCTGACCGCGAACCGCGTCACCGGCATCGTCTCCCGCGGCGGCTCGATCATGGCGCGCTGGTGCCTCGCCGGGCATCGCGAGAGCTTCCTCTACGAGCGCTTCGACGAGATCTGCGACATCATGCGCAAGTATGACGTGTCGTTCTCGCTGGGCGACGGCCTGCGGCCCGGCTCCATCGCCGACGCCAACGACGCCGCCCAGTTCGCCGAGCTGGAGACGCTGGGCGAGCTGACCAAGATCGCCTGGGACAAGGGTTGCCAGGTCATGATCGAGGGCCCCGGCCATGTGCCGATGCACAAGATCAAGGCCAACATGGACAAGCAGCTCAAGGTGTGCGGCGAGGCGCCGTTCTACACGCTCGGGCCGCTCACCACCGACGTGGCGCCGGGTTACGACCACATCACGTCCGGCATCGGCGCGGCCATGATCGGCTGGTTCGGCACCGCCATGCTCTGCTACGTCACGCCGAAAGAGCATCTCGGCCTGCCGAACCGCGACGACGTGAAGACCGGCGTCATCACCTACCGCATCGCGGCCCATGCGGCGGATCTCGCCAAGGGTCATCCGGCGGCCAAGCTCCGGGACGACGCCCTGAGCCGGGCGCGGTTCGACTTCCGCTGGGAGGACCAGTTCAACCTCTCGCTCGACCCGGACACCGCCCGCGCCTACCACGACGAGACCCTGCCGAAGGACGCGCACAAGGTGGCGCATTTCTGCTCCATGTGCGGGCCGAAGTTCTGCTCCATGAAGATCACGCAGGACCTGCGCGCCGAAGTCCGCGCCCAGAACGTCTCGTTCGAAGCGGAGGCGGGCATGAAGCAGAAGTCGGAGGAGTTCCTGAAGCAGGGCGGCGCGCTCTACGTCGCCGCCGAGTGACGGGCTGAGGCGTCCGAGCGACGCCAAGCCAAACCGTCATGCCCGGCGAAGCCGGGTATTCCCGACGTTCTGCCGGGTGAAAACCTGAGCGGCGAAGTCGTGGATACCCGAGGCCAAGCTCGGGCATGACGGCGTTCCTGAACGCTCAAACAGCGTCCCGATGGTTCAACGGGACGCTCGTCGCGTCCGCTTTCGGCGGACAAAAAAAGAGAGGCGGCGCGCAAGTCCGCGCCGCCCCTCTCACGTCACTTTATGGCCGCGCAGGCGACGCGGGCGCCGGCGTTGCCGATCGGCTGGGAGATGTGGTCGTCCTTCTCGGCGTGGATGATCAGCGCCGAGCCGTCGCCGTCCTTGAGCTGGTCGAGCTTCACCAGATTGGTGAACAGCGCCGCCTGCGCCGAGCCGTCCGAGAGCACGATCAGGTTCGGCAGGTCGCCCGGCTCCGGCCCGTTCGGGTTCAGCAGCCCGTGCTTGCCCTCGCCATGGCCTTCGTGCGACCCGGCCTTCTTGAACTCGCCGTGGTCGGAGCAGTCGCCCTTTTCGTGCAAGTGCAGGCCGCGCTTGCCCGGCGGCAGCGCGCCCGCCTCGACCGTGATGTCGATGAGCACGCCGTGGGGCGAGGCCGTGAACGACGCCTCGCCGATGCGCTTGCCCTCCTTCCCGAGGATTTCGTACGTGTCGGGAGCGGGGGCCGACGCGGCCTGTCCGGTCGCGGCGGCGGCCTGACCCGGCGCCGTGGTGGTCTCCTGCGCGGTGGCGGGGGTCTGCTGTCGCACCAGCCCCTTCGCTGTGGGTTCGGCGAAGGCGGCGGGGGCGGCGAGGCTCGCCACGGCGATCAGGCCGGCGGCGGCGAAAGGAAGGTTCATGACGCGTCTCCGTCGTAAGCGCGGCCGGGTTCGCCCCGGTCCTGTCACGGGCTCAATGGCCCGTCCGACGGGTTGGTTCCTTGACGAAACGGCGCCGCGTCCGTGATCGCGGACCCGCTTCCCCGGTTTGAGGCCACGCTCGGCGGCGCGTTCGAGGCCTCGGGCGTCGGGCTCCACACCGGCCGGATCACGCGGCTCAGGGCCTCGCCCGCGCCGGAAGGCCACGGCGTGCGCTTCTTTCGCGCCGGCAAACGCGGCGTGGCGGAGGTGCCGGCGCTGTGGCCGAACCGGCGCTCGCGCCCGCTCTGCACCGCGCTGCAGGTGGGCGACGGGCCGCTGGTGCGCACGGTGGAGCATCTGCTGGCCGCGCTGTCGGCGCTCGCCATCGACAACGCCCGCATCGACCTCGACGGCGAGGAGCTGCCGATCCTCGACGGCAGCGCCGCGCCCTGGTGCGAGCGCATTCTCGCGGTCGGCCGCGTGGAGCAGGCCGCGCCGCGGCGCTACCTCAAGGTGCGCAAGCGCGTCGCCCATGCGGAGAAGGCGCACCGGCTGCGGATCGATCCGGCGGAGCGGTTCGAGCTCGAGGTGGCGATCACGCTGTCCCATTTCGGCCAGCTCAAATGGACCGGGCGGCCGACGCCGGACGTGTTCCCACGCGAGCTTGCGCCGTCGCGCAGCTTCGGCCGGCTGAAATGGGCGCTGCCGGCCAAGATTCTCGGCTTTTTCCGGCGCTTCGGCGAGCCGGTGCTGAGGGGCGCGAGTTCCGAGAACGTGGTGGCGCTCTATGGCGCGGGCGCGGTCGGCGGCCTGCGCATGCCCGACGAGCCGGTGCGCCACCGGGCGCTCGATCTGGTGGGCGATCTGGCGCTCGCCGGCCACCCGCTGCTTGGCCGGGTGTTCGCCTCCCGGCCGGGGCACGATCCGAATTACGGCCTGCTGTCGGCTCTGATGCGCGACCCGGACGCGACCGAACTGGTGGTCGTCGGCGACGACGGCGCGCTGCGCCGGGGTTGAGCGCGTACGTAAACGGCGGACGAGGACGCCCCAAACGCCGTCATGCCCGCGCCTTCGCGCGGGTATCCACGACTTTGACGACACAGACGCCTGAACGCTCAAGTCGTGGATGCCCGAGACAAGCTCGGGCATGACGGTCGAGTAGGACATCGCCGATCCGACCCGCCGAATTCCGCGTCAGTCCCGGTCGCGGGCGTCCGTCACGGGGTCGGGCGTGGGCAGGCGGTGGCCGGAGACCTCGACGCCATCGGCCGGCGTCAGCCGGGCGAACAGCAGGATCGAGGCGGCCGAGATCACGCCGATGGCGATGAAGGCGAGCGGGAAGTCGCCCGCGCTCAGCGTCGCCGCGCCGCTGAGCGCGAGCTGCGCCTCCAAGAGGCTCGCGGCCACCGTGACGCCGAGCGCCAGCGACACCTGCTGCGCCACGCTTGCGAGGCTGGTGGCGCGGCTCATGTGGGCGCCGTCCACGTCGGCGTAGCCGAGCGCGTTGATGGCGGTGAACTGCAGCGAGCGGAAGAAGCCGCCGATCAGCAGCGCGGCGAGGATCAGGCTGGAGGGCGTCTCCGCCGAGAACCACGCCGGCAGCGTCATGAAGCCCGCGGCGAGCGCGGCGTTGCCGACCAGCACCGCGCGGAAGCCGAGCAGCCTGAGGATGGGCTTCGCCGCGAACTTCATGGCGAGCGCGCCGAGCGCGGAGGCGAAGGTGAGCATGCCCGACTGGAACGCCGTGAGCCCGAAGCCGACCTGAAACAGCAGCGGCAGCAGGAACGGCGCGGCCCCGACGCCGACCCGGAACAGCGAGCCGCCCAGCACCGAGACGCGGAAGGTGCGGCTCCGGAACAGGCCGAGATCGAGGATCGGATGCGCCGCGCGGCGCGCGTGCCGGATGTAAAGCGCGAAGGCGGCCGCGCCGCCGACCAGCAGGCCGACCGACCAGAGCTTCGGGATCACGTCGATGCCGAGCGTGGCGGAGCCTGCGACCAGCGCCGCCAGCCCGACCCCCGACAGCACGAACCCCGGCCCGTCGAACGGCGTGCGCTCCTCCGCCCGGACGTCGGGGATGTAGAGCGTCGCGAGCACGAGGCCGAGCGCCGCGATCGGCAGGTTGATCCAGAAGATCCAGCGCCAGGAGAACCATGTGGTGATGAAGCCGCCCACCGGCGGCCCGAGCACCGGGCCGATCAGCGCCGGAATGGTGAGCCAGGCGAGCGAGCCGACGAGCTCCGATTTCGGCACCAGCCGCAGGATCACCAGCCGGCCGACCGGCGCCATCATGGCGCCGCCGACGCCCTGCACCACGCGGGCGGCGACGATCTCGCCCATGCTGGACGACAGGCCGGCCAGCAGCGAGCCGAAGGCGAACAGCACGATCGCCCCCCGGAACACCAGCCGCGCGCCGAGCCGGTCCGCCATCCAGCCGGACACGGGGATGAACACCGCGAGGCTGAGCAGGTAGGAGGTGAGGGCGAGCTTCAGGTCGATGGGGCTGACGCCCATGTCCTGCGCGATCGCCGGCAGCGAGGTCGCGAGCACCGTGGAGTCGAGATGCTCCATGAACAGCGCGCAGGCCACGATCAGCGGCACCAGAATGCGGCCGGGAACGGAGGCGGGCGCGCGGATCGGCATGGGGGCTTTCGGACCGGGGGAGAAGAAGAGGTGAAATGAGCGGAGGATCATTTAGTCCCACGCGCGCTGGGCCGCGAGGGGCGTTCCCGCACGGCGGGTCTGTGCGAAGGGCGGGACCCGCGATTGCGGGGCAGGGGCGACGTCATCGGGCGCGACGGGGTGGCCTTCGGCGCGCGATGGGGGACAAGGTGGTCCGAACGAGGTTTGGAGCAAGGGGAGCGGGCATGGGCGTGGCGTCGCCGCAGGGCTGGGCCAGATTCGCCTGGCAGTCGGATTACGGGCAGTTCTATCTGGTGGATTGCGGCGACGTCGCCTTCGAGGCGCCGGTCGAGATCACGCCCCAGATGGAACAGACCGGCGTCGCCACGCCGAAGGCGGGTCTGGTCGTCTACACGCAAGGCTGCCTGCAGCAGCACATCCAGATCGCCATCTACGCGTCCGAACCGGAGGGAAGCCCCGTCGAGCCCCTGAGCGGCAGGCCGTGGACGCGGGTTTCCACCGCGACGGCGTCGTTTCCGTCGCGCGCCTTCGGGCTGTCGAGCCCCTCGTTCCCTCATCCGCTGCCGGCGGGGCCGCTGTTCGTTCTCGACGCCGAGCGCGTGAACGTCCGCATCGAGTGGATGGAGCACCCGGAGGGCCGCGACGACAGCGTTCCGGTCGAGCCGGACGTGATCGCGGTGACGCTCTGGCCGGCGTGACAGGGCGTTCGGGCGGCGTCGCCCGCGGGCGTGGTTTTTCGCCGTTTTTCGTGGGAACGCATTGCGCGCCTCATCCAAAAGCCTAATCTTTCTCCCCTGAGGCGGACCCGGCCGCGGAAGCCGGGACGCATGGGACAGGCGGGAGAACGGGTGTGGGCGCCTATCGCAGCGACGTCGGCGGCGAGCGTTACGTGTTCGCCGATCTGAAGGAGCTTCTGGCCAAGGCCTCGCCGCGCCGGTCTGGCGACGAGCTGGCGGGGCTTGCGGCCGAGACCGACGCCGAGCGCGTCGCCGCCCGCTACGCGCTGGCCGACCTGCCGCTCACGACCTTCCTCTCCGAGGCGCTCGTTCCTTACGAGGAGGACGAGGTCACCCGCCTCATCGTCGACGGCCATGACGCGGAGGCTTTTGCGCCGGTGGCCCATCTCACCGTGGGCGGTTTCCGGGACTGGCTCCTAAGCCACGAGGCGGACGCGGCGGCGCTGGCGGCGCTGTCGCCGGGCCTGACGCCCGAGATGGTGGCCGCCGTCTCCAAGCTGATGCGCAATCAGGACCTGATCGCGGTGGCGAAGAAGCGGCAGGTGGTCACCGCCTTCCGCACCACGCTCGGCCTGCCGGGCCGGCTCGGCTCGCGGCTGCAGCCGAACCATCCCACCGACGATCTGCGCGGCATCGCCGTCTCGGTGCTGGACGGCCTGCTCTACGGCGTGGGCGACGCGGTGATCGGCATCAATCCCGCCACCGACAACGTGCCGAACGCCATCGCGCTGATGGAGATGCTGGACGCGCTGCGCCAGTCCTACGACATTCCGGCGCAGACCTGCGTGCTGACCCATGTGACCAACGCCATCGAGATCATGAACCGCCGCGCGCCGGTGGACCTCGTGTTCCAGTCGGTGGCGGGCTCCGAGGCCGCGAACCGGGGGTTCGGCGTCGATCTCGCCGTGCTGAAGGAGGCCCACGAGGCGGCGCTGGCGCTGAAGCGCGGCGTGGTCGGCCAGAACGTGATGTATTTCGAGACCGGCCAGGGCGCGGCCCTCTCCGCCGACGCCCATCACGGCGTCGACCAGCAGACCATGGAGACGCGTGCCTATGCGGTGGCGCGGGCGTTCGATCCGATGATCGTCAACACCGTGGTCGGCTTCATCGGCCCGGAATATCTTTACGACGGCAAGCAGATCATCCGCGCCGGGCTCGAAGATCATTTCTGCGGCAAGCTGCTCGGCCTGCCCATGGGCTGCGACGTCTGCTACACCAACCACGCTGAAGCCGACCAGGACGACATGGACGGCCTGATGACGTTGCTGACCGTCGCCGGCGTCACCTTCCTGATCGCGGTGCCGGGCGCGGACGACGTGATGCTCAACTACCAGAGCCTGTCGTTCCACGACATGCTCTACCTGCGCGCAACCCTCGGCGTGAAGGCCGCGCCCGAGTTCGAGGCGTGGCTGGAGCGCATGGGCATGGTGGGGCCGGGCGGCCGCATCGAGGAACTGGCGCCGAGCGATCCGCGCATGACGCGCCTGCTCGACCACGCCCGCCGCGTCGCCTGAGGAGCGCGCCCCATGACCGACGACGCCGGAACCCCGAAGGCGAACGCCCCGAAGGTCGCCGATCTCTGGACCCCGTTGCGCGCCGCGACCAGCGCGCGGGTGGGGCTCGGCCGCAGCGGCGACGCCCAGCCGCTGGGCGCGGTGCTCGAGTTCCAGCACGCCCACGCCAAGGCCCGCGACGCGGTCCACACCCCGCTCGACGCCGACGACCTCGTGGCGGCGCTGAAGCCGTTCGAGACGATCACGGTCACGAGCCAGGCCGCGGACCGCTCCTGCTACCTCCGCCGCCCGGATCTCGGCCGCCGGCTGGACCCGGGCTCGAAGCCGGCGCTGGAGGCGGCGGGCGACGGCTTCGACGTCGTGTTCGTGGTGGCGGACGGTCTTTCGGCCACCGCTGTGCAGATGCACGCCGCCGCCGTGGTGCATGCGGCCGCGGAGCGGCTCTCCGGCTTCACGCTGGCGCCGGTGGTTGTGGCGCGGCAGGGGCGGGTGGCGCTCGGCGACGAGATCGGCGAGGCGCTGGGCGCAAAGCTCTGCGTGATGCTGATCGGCGAGCGGCCGGGCCTGTCGGTGGCGGAGAGCCTCGGCGTCTATCTCACCTACGAGCCCCGCAAGGGCCGGCGCGACAGCGAGCGCAACTGCATCTCCAACATCCATGGCAAGGGCGGCCTCACCTACGCGCTCGCCGCCGACAAGCTGGCCTGGCTCGCCCGCGAGGCGCTGCGCCGGCAGGTGACGGGCGTGAAGCTGAAGGACGACGTGGCGCTCGCCGCCCCCGACGCCGCCGGCCTGATCGAAGACGTGGGCTGAGGGCCGGTTTTGGGACGGCGTCCGGGTCCGGTTCCCCTCACCGTCATGCCCGAGCTTGCCTCGGGCATCCACGACTTGAGCGTTCAAGCGTCTGTGTCGTCAAAGTCGTAGATACCCGCGCGAAGGCGCGGGCATGACGGTGAGCGCGGTGTCGCGCGGCGCGTTATGCTTCATGCGTCGCTTCCCCCACACTGTGTCGTTTCCCCCTCACCCGGAGGGCTCGCGCCCTCCGACCTCTCCCCGCTGGGGAGAGGTGACGCAGGCGGCTCCGTCCTTCACCTCTCCCCGGCGGGGAGAGGTCGGCGCGCAAGCGCCGGGTGAGGGGGAGGCCCGGCAGCCCGCGTAGCGTCCTCAGCGCCTGAACCGGACGCCTCGGTCACATCGATGCGGCGCGCCCGACGCCCCCTCCGTCCGGCTGCGGCGGAGCGCCGCTTGAAAAGCGGGGCTGTTCGGCGCAGCCGTCATTTGCGCGGCGACGCCGTCGTGATAAAGGTCCGCGCCACTTTCCACGACCCGTTTCGCGCGAGATCACCGCGCGACGCGACTGGGGCGCACGCCGGCGGGCGGCGCCCGGGCGCGCTCGGCGTCACATTGAGGAGGCCTGGCATGGCGCGCATCGAAGACGTTCTGGCGCGGGAAGCGCTCACCTTCGACGACGTGCTGTTGCGTCCGGGCCTGTCGGACGTGATGCCCGGCGAGGTGGACCTGCGCTCGCGGGTCACCAAGACCATCGCGCTCAACCTGCCGATCATCTCCTCCGCCATGGACACGGTGACCGAGGCCCGCATGGCCATCGCCATGGCCCAGGCCGGCGGCGTCGGCGTCATCCACCGCAACCTCGAGCCCGAAGAGCAGGCCGCCCATGTGCGGCAGGTGAAGAAGTTCGAGAGCGGCATGGTGGTGAACCCGGTCACCATCGCCCCGACCGCGACGCTCGCCGAAGCCTTCGAGCTGATGAAGCGCAACGGCATCTCCGGCATTCCGGTGGTGGAGGGCTCCAACGGCCGCTCGGGCAAGCTGGTCGGCATCCTAACCAACCGCGACGTGCGCTTCGCCACCAACATGCGCCAGCCGATCTCCGAGCTGATGACGAAGGACAACCTCGTCACCGTGCGGGACGGCGTGAACCAGGACGAAGCCAAGCGCCTGCTGCACCATCACCGCATCGAGAAGCTGCTGGTGGTGGACGACGCCTACCACTGCGTCGGCCTGATCACGGTGAAGGACATCGAAAAGGCGGTCGCCAATCCGAACGCCAACAAGGACGCGCAGGGGCGCCTTCGGGTGGCCGCCGCCACCACGGTGGGCGACAAGGGCTACGCCCGCGCCGAGGCGCTGATCGACGCCGGCTGCGACCTCGTGGTGGTGGACACCGCCCACGGGCATTCCCAGCACGTGCTCGACGTGGTGGCCCGCATCAAGCGCATCTCGAACGAGGTGCAGATCGTGGCCGGCAACGTCGCCACCGGCGACGCCACCAAGGCGCTGATCGACGCCGGCGCGGACGCGGTCAAGGTCGGCATCGGGCCGGGCTCCATCTGCACCACCCGCATCGTGGCGGGCGTGGGCGTGCCCCAGCTCACCGCCATCATGGAAGCGGTGGAGGCGGCCAAGAAGGCCGACGTGCCGGTGATCGCCGACGGCGGCATCAAGTATTCGGGCGATCTCGCCAAGGCCATCGCCGCCGGCGCGGACGTGGCCATGGTGGGCTCGCTGCTCGCGGGCACCGACGAGAGCCCCGGCGACGTGTTCCTGTGGCAGGGCCGCTCCTACAAGTCCTACCGCGGCATGGGCTCGGTGGGCGCCATGGCGCAAGGCTCGGCGGACCGTTACTTCCAGGCCGAGGTCAACGACCGGCTGAAGCTGGTGCCGGAAGGCATCGAGGGTCAGGTGCCCTACAAGGGCCCGGTCGGCGCGGTGCTGCACCAGCTCGCCGGCGGTCTGCGCGCCGCCATGGGCTACGTGGGCGCGGCCACCCTGCCGGATCTGCACGAGAAGGCCCAGTTCGTGCGCATCTCCGGCGCGTCGCTGCGCGAAAGTCACGTCCACGACGTGACCATCACCCGCGAGAGCCCGAACTACCCCAGCATGGTGTAAGCTCCCGGCCGGCGAGGCTTTGGGAGGAAGCGCCATGGCGACCGGCGGGCGGAAAGACGCTCTCGCGGCTGCGCTCGATCGTCTGAGGGCCGCGCCGCCGCCGAGGTCTTTTGTCTCGAAGCCTCAGGCACGGGTCGGCGTGCGGCTTATGTCGCCGGCGGAGCGCCTCGCTTTTGCCGATGACATTCGTTCCCCTTCAAAGCCGACTGGAGAAGACTCAACCGATCTGATCCGGCGCGATCGCGACGCCCTATGACGATCGTCGGCGCGAGCGCATCTGGAAGCGAAAGCGGACTGCGTCGCGCACGTCCGTCATGCCCGCCACAGGCGGGTATCCACGACTTTCGGTTCGCGGACGCTTCGACGTTCAAGTCGTGGATGCCCGAGGGCCAAGCTCGGGCATGACGGCGAGTGTCGATCTTCACCCGACCTCTTCGGCCTGCCCGTCGTTTCCGCTTTCGCACAAAGGCCATCCATGTCCGTCGCCGCCATTCTGTCTCCGGTCTTCGCGCTCGTGGCGCTCGCCTTCGGCCTGCTGGTCTGGATGGGCGTCGCGCGCTGGGGCGCGGTGAGGGCGGGGGAGGTCCGGTCGACCGGCGGCTCCACCCGCGCCATCCAGTGGCCGAAGCGCGCGCAGGCCGTCAGCGACGCGTTCCACAACCAGCTCGAACTGCCGCAGCTGTTCTATCTTCTGGTCGTGCTGGCGCTGATCACCCGCGCGGCCGATCTTGTCTTCGTGCTCCTGTCCTGGCTGTTCGTGGCCTCCCGCTACGCCCACGCCGTCGTCCACACCGGCTCCAACGAGGTCCGGCTGCGGTTTCCGCTGTTCCTTGCGGGCGTCGTGATCCTCGCCGTCCTGTGGCTGACGTTCGCGCTGCGCGTGCTTCTGCTCTCCGCCTGAAAGCTCTTCGCTCATGACCCCTGCCGCCCACGCGCTCGCCGCCATCGAGGTTCTGGACGAGATCGCCGCCCGTCCCCGTCCCGCGGCGGAGGCGCTGAAGGACTGGGGCCGCAGCCACCGCTTCGCCGGCTCCGGCGACCGCGCCCGCATCGCGAGCCTCGTCTATGACGCGCTGCGCGCCCGCGCCTCGCTCGCCTGGCGCATGGGCGACGACAGCGGCCGGGCGCTGACGCTCGGCGCTCTGGTCTTCACCCGCGGCGCCGCGCCGGACGCGCTGTCCGTCGCCTTCGCGGAAAGCGCCCACGCCCCCGCGCCGCTGACCGAGGGGGAGCGTTCCGCGATCGCCGGCGCCAGCCTCGACGGCGCGCCGGCCCATGTGCGCGGCGACTATCCCGAATGGCTCGACGCCCCGCTCGCCCGCGTGTTCGGCGAGGACCGCGCGGCGGAGGGCGCGGCGCTCGCCCAGCGCGCGCCGCTCGATCTGCGCGTCAACCTGCTGAAGGGCGACCGGGCCAAGGCGGAGCGCGCGCTCTCGCACCTCAAGCCCGCGCCCACGCCGCTGTCGCCCTGGGGCCTGCGCGTGCCGCTGAGCGACGATGGGCGCGGGCCCCCGGTGCAGGCGGAGCCCGCCTTCCTGAAGGGCCTCGTGGAGGTGCAGGACGAGGGCTCCCAGCTCGCGGCGCTGATCGCGGCCGCGGGGCCGGGCCTGCAGGTGGTGGATCTCTGCGCCGGCGCCGGCGGCAAGACGCTGGCGCTCGCCGCCGCCATGGGCAACCGCGGCCAGCTCTACGCCTACGACGCCGACATCCGCCGCCTCGCGCCGCTGCAGCAGCGGGCGGAGCGGGCGGGCGTGCGCAACCTTCAGACCCGCGCGCCCAAGGGCGAGGCCGACGTGCTGGCCGATCTCGCCGGCCGCGCCGATCTGGTGCTGGTGGACGCGCCCTGCACCGGCACCGGCACCTGGCGCCGCAACCCGGACGCCAAGTGGCGCATGCGCCCGGCCGCGCTCGAGCTGCGCAACGCCGAGCAGGACGAAGTGCTGGAGCGCGCCGCGGGGCTGGTGAAGCCCGGCGGACGGCTGGTCTACGTCACCTGCTCGCTGCTCGCGGAGGAGAACGAGGATCGCGTCGCCGCCTTCCGGGCGCGCCATCCGGAGTTCGCGCCCGTTCCGGCTGTGGAGGCGGCGGTGGGCGCGGGCGCGGCCCCGCTCGCCGCCCACGCCACCGCTAGCGGCGCCGAGCTGCTGCTGATCCCGCGCCGGGACGGGACCGACGGCTTCTTCGTGGCGACGCTGCGCCGGGCTTGACGCCCGCGCGCGCCGGTCCATCTGCCGTCATGAGGGACGGCGAGGCGGAGCCATGCGCGCGATGGGCAACATTCTCAAGCTGGTGGCGGTCGTGGTGATCGCGGCCCTCGGCTACTGGTCGTGGTACGCGTCCTACGGCTCGAACCCGGAGGAGCGCGTCGGCGCGGCGCTCACCCGCTGGATGCCGGGGCCGGTGAAGGACTGGGGCTGCGGCCACCTGACCCAGCGTTTCGGCCCCCGCGCGCCGACCGAATGCGCGCCGTCGGCCGTCCGCGACGGCGTCCCGCTCTAAAGGCCGCGCCGACGCGCTCAAATTTCGCAGGGGTCATGCGCTTGGGACCGTTGCCCGCGGCGGGGCGTTCGCGCTAGTCAGACGCATGACCGCAGACGCCGCCCACGACCGCATCCTCATCATCGATTTCGGGTCGCAGGTGACCCAGCTCATCGCGCGCCGCGTGCGCGAGGCGGGCGTCTACTGCGAGATCACGCCGTTCCAGAACGCGGCCGAGGTGTTTCCCACCTTCGGCGCCAAGGGCGTGATCCTGTCCGGCGGCCCCGCCTCGGTCGTGGACGTGGGCACGCCCCGCGCGCCCCAGGCGGTGTTCGACAGCGGCCTGCCGGTGCTCGGCATCTGCTACGGCCAGATGACGCTGGCCGAGCAGCTCGGCGGCATCGTGGAGAGCGGCCATCACCGGGAGTTCGGCCGCGCCGACCTGAATGTGGTGGCGCCGTCGCGCCTCTTCACCGGCGTGTGGGAGGACAAGAGCCGCAACCAGGTGTGGATGAGCCACGGCGACCGCATCGCCCAGATGCCGGCCGGCTTCCGCATCATCGGCATCTCGGAGAACGCGCCCTTCGCGGCCATCGCCGACGAGACCCGCAACTATTACGGCCTGATGTTCCATCCCGAGGTGGTGCACACCCCGGACGGCGGCAAGCTGCTGACCAACTTCGTGCGCGACATCTGCGGCTGCTCCGGCGACTGGAGCATGGCGGCCTATCGCGAGGAGGCGGTGGCCCGCATCCGTGCCCAGGTGGGCGAGGGCCGGGTGATCTGCGGCCTGTCCGGCGGCGTCGACTCGGCGGTGGCGGCGGTGCTGATCCACGAGGCGATCGGCGACCAGCTCACCTGCGTCTTCGTCGATCACGGCCTGATGCGCCAGAACGAGGCGGAGGAGGTGGTGAGCCTGTTCCGCGGCCACTACAACATCCCGCTCGTCCATGTGGACGCGGGCGACACCTTCCTGTCCGCGCTCGCCGGGACCGACGACCCCGAGGTCAAGCGCAAGACCATCGGCCGCCTGTTCGTTGAGGTGTTCGAGGAGGAGGCCAAGAAGATCGGCGGCGCCGACTTCCTCGCCCAGGGCACGCTCTATCCGGACGTGATCGAGAGCGTCTCCTTCACCGGCGGCCCGTCCGTGACCATCAAGTCGCACCACAATGTGGGCGGCCTGCCGGAGCGGATGAACATGAAGCTGGTGGAGCCGCTGCGCGAGCTGTTCAAGGACGAGGTGCGGGCGCTCGGCCGCGAGCTCGGCCTGCCGGACGCCTTTGTCGGCCGCCATCCGTTCCCCGGCCCCGGCCTCGCCATCCGTTGCCCGGGCGAGGTGACGCGCGACAAGCTCGAGATCCTGCGCAAGGCCGACGCGATCTATCTGGACGAGATCCGCAAGGCCGGCCTCTACGACGCCATCTGGCAGGCCTTCGCGGTGCTCTTGCCGGTGAAGACGGTGGGCGTGATGGGCGACGGCCGCACCTACGAACACGTGCTGGCGCTGCGCGCCGTGACCTCGGTCGACGGCATGACAGCGGACTTCTACCCCTACGACATGAACTTCCTCGGCCGCGCCGCGACCCGCATCATCAACGAAGTCCGAGGCGTCAACCGCGTCGTCTACGACGTGACATCGAAGCCCCCCGGGACGATCGAGTGGGAATAATTTTTGCCCCTCCGGGCGTATCCGAAATCACGCTACAATACGACATAAGCCAATGAAAATGCTGAAAAAATCTCTCTGAGACTTTCAGCATCTATCGCCGGGTTAGCCTCCCGTTTGACGGTATGGCTGGCGGTATGGCGCGTCTTGTCTCAACCGAAAAACGCATATACCGTCAGGGGCAAGAGAGCTTCTGACGGTATATTTTTTGGCATAAACACTTGTAAATGCTGAATAAAAATCCTGTCAGGCGACCCAATTTTGGCCTGACGGTATAATTGGGTGCTCTCCTGCATTTTTTGACCGATCTGGAGGGTGCAGATGCTGACCGACACCGCCATCAAGGCACTGAAACCAAAAGATAAATTATACAAGATTGTGGATCGTGACGGTATGTACGTCGTGGTCCAACCTTCGGGTTCAATCGTGTTCCGCTTGGACTACCGGCTCAACGGCCGTCGGGAGACCTTGACGTTGGGCCGTTATGGCCCGGCGGGTCTGTCTCTGGCGAGGGCGCGCGAGAAGCTGATTGATGCCAGGCGCGCGATTTCCGAGGGTCGCTCGCCGGCGCAGGAAAAGCAGCGCGAGAAGCGGAGGATCAAGGAAGCCAAGAGCTTCGGCCAGTTCGGCGAGCGCTGGCTTCAGGAAGCGAGGATGGCGGACAGTACACGCGCGATGCGGCGGTCGATCTTCGAGCGCGACATCCTCCCGGCGTTTCGCAATCGACAGCTAACCGAGATCCTGCCGGAGGATCTGCGCGGGTTGTGCGCGAAGGTAAAGGAACGCGGGGCGCCGGCAACAGCGGTCCACGTCAGAGACATTGTGAAGTTGGTATTCGCCTTCGCCATCCTGCACGGGGAGAAGGTCGCCAACCCGGCCGACGAGGTTGGCCCATCGTCGATCGCAACCTTCGTGCCGAAGGACAGGTCGCTATCTCCCGCGGAGATCCGCATCATGCTCGGACAGCTTGAGCATGTCCCGACGCTGCCGACGATCCGTCTCGGGATAAAGCTGATTCTGCTCTCGATGGTGCGAAAGAGCGAATTGCAGGATGCAGTCTGGGACGAGGTCGATTTTGAGAACGCCGTCTGGTCGATCCCCAAGGAGCGAATGAAGCGCTCGAAGGCGCACAACGTCTATCTATCGCAGCAAATGCTCGACATCTTCGTCGCTCTCAAGACCTGCGCCGGTAACTCGAAATACGTCCTGCCGTCGCGCTACGACGCTGACGCGCCGATGTCGCGGGCCACGTTCAATCGGGTCACGACGGCGGTGGTGGTGCGGGCCAAGAAGGAAGGAATGCCGCTGGAGTCCTTTACGGTTCACGATCTCCGACGCACCGGCTCGACTCTGCTGAACGAACTGGGCTTCAACAGCGACTGGATCGAGAAGTGCTTGGCGCACGAGGATGGCCGATCCTCACGGGGCATCTACAACAAGGCGGAATATGAGCATCAGCGCCGGCACATGATCCAGGAATGGTCCAACATCGTGGACGCTTGGGTCGTGGGGGAGAAATACACGCCGACCCTTTATCCGCCGACAATGGACCTGCTTACGCCTGAGCCGGATGTTTGATGGGGCGGGTCTTGCGAAGCTGGACATCGGGCATGGGTGCGCGTTTCACGGTTTTCGCGCGCGAGGCGCGGCGGCGCTCCTCGAGCCAGGCTTCGACTTCGGCGAGGTCCCAGACCACGCAGCGAGACGTAAGATAGAAGCGCTGCGGAAATTCACCGCGCTGTTCCATGTCGTAGATGGTCGTGTCGGCCAACGGGACGATTTGCCGAAGCTCATGGCGCCGGATGGTCCGTGTCACGGCGGGAGGTTCTTGTGATTTCATCAGAGGACTCCGTCAGCCATTGGGTTCAACGGATAGAAGTCGATAGACGACGTTGAAAGAAAGCCCGGATTGAGGGGCGTAGAACGGTATCGCGCTCTGGCGTGCATATCGGATAAGGCGCGGCCATCGCCGCGCCCAGCCAGACCTCCAATCGGTTCATTTGGATGATCGTCGATACCGGCCCTTCCGGCGTGAGCCGACGTAGCATATGAGACCAGCCACCTTGAGCGCGGCGATGTCCCGACGCGCGGTTTTCAGGCTAACCGCCCACATTGCCACAATATCCCGTGCGTCACTTCGACCTGCCGCGACTCGGTCGAGAAACCAGTGCTGCCGCTCGTTGAGTTCGGCCCGATCAGGGACATTTATAGGGTCGCGTTCAGGGACACGTTCAGGGACATTTTTCCGCGCGCCCGTTGCCGATCGTCCCCCTGCGGCTTCCCCGGCGGCATAGGCTTCGCGCGCTCTGACCAGGGAAATGCGATCCACCGGCCCGGTCAGCGGGATGGCTGCCGGCCCATCAATCAGGCCGAGAACGAAGGCCCTGATGACTGGGGACGAGACCACCAGCCGCAGGAAATAGACGCTGTCTGGCCCGTGCTGGCCTGAGAGCCAGTGCTTGACGGTTCGCTCGCTTGCGTCCGTCTGGCGCATGAGCTGCTTAATCGCGCGGCGACTGTCGCCATGCTCTTTGCGTAGCAGCTCAGCGATGGTCCGCGCATAGACTTCGCGTCCGCCAAGAACGCCTGTCCATAGGGGTAATTTCCTGCCCGTTTTCGGCAACATCTTCCGTTTTCTCCGCGGCTAAACTGTTCCAGTGCGGAGTGACGGCAGAGGCCCGTCATGCGCTGCGGCGGTAGGTCGCCCGGACCGCCGCAGGCAAGTTCGTGAGGCGTAATGTGATGAGCCGAAGAGACTACGATAATGATCGGTCAGAGCAGCCCGAACGTCCTCTTCGGGCTGCCGAATACGTCCGCATGTCGACGGATCATCAGAAGTATTCGACGGAAAACCAATCCGACGCGATCAAGCACTATGCCGAGGCGCGCGGAATCGAGATCGTCTGTACCTACGCCGACGAAGGAAAGAGCGGGCTCAGCGTCGATGGTCGTGATGCGTTCAAGCGGCTGATCGCGGACGTCGTGGAAGGCCGCGCCGACTTTGAGATGATCCTCGTCTACGACGTGAGCCGCTGGGGGCGCTTCCAGGACACCGACGAAAGCGCCTACTACGAATATATCTGCAAGCGCGCCGGCGTTCGTGTCCAATACTGCGCCGAACAGTTCGAGAATGACGGAAGCCCGATCGCGGCCATCATCAAGGGCGTGAAGAGCGCCATGGCCGGGGAATATAGCCGTGAGCTTTCCGTCAAGGTTTTCGCCGGCCAGGGGCGCCTGATCGAGAAAGGGTATCGTCAGGGAGGCCCTGCGGGTTTTGGGCTACGGCGAACGCTCATCGATGAGCACGGCGCTATCAAGGGATGTCTTGAACGGGGCGAGCAGAAGAGTCTCCAGACTGACCGCGTGATCCTGACACTCGGCCCCGCCGAGGAAGTCGATCTGGTTCGCGAAATCTACCGGGCGTTCGTCCATCAAGGGTATAGCGAGAGCGAGATCGCGGCCGATCTCAACAGGCGGGGTATTTCCACCGACCTTGGGCGGCCCTGGACCAGGGGAACCGTCCATCAGATTCTCATCAACGAGAAATATGTCGGCGACAACGTATGGAACCGCCGCTCTTTCAAGCTGAAGAAGAAGCGCGTCCGGAACGATCCCGGTATGTGGATCAGGGCGCAGGATGCGTTTGCGGCCGTCATCGAACGCGAACTGTTCGAGGCGGCCAAGACCATCATCGGTGTGCGCTCCTTCCGGCTGAGCGACGAAGAGATGCTGCAATCTCTGAGGGCGCTTTATCAGCAAAAAGGTTTGCTCTCCGGCATCGTCATCGACGAATCCGATGGGATGCCGTCCAGCAGCGCCTACAGCTCCCGCTTTGGCAGCCTGCTTCGCGCCTACGGTCTCGTGGGCTTCACCCCGGATCGCGATTACCGCTACGTTGAAATCAACCGCGAACTGCGAAAGCTCCATCCCGGTATTCTTCGTGAGGTGCTCGACGGATTGCGGGCAACGGGCAGCGATGCCTGGCAGGATCTCGAGGCCGACCGGATAGTCGTCAACGGTGAGTTCAGCGTCTCGTTGGTGATCGCACGGTGCATCGAGACGCCGACGGGGCTCCTTCGGTGGAACCTGCACTTCGATACCTCGCTCGCGCCCGACATCACGATTGTCGCGCGGATGGATAGAGCCAATCGCGCGCCGTTCGACTTCTATCTGTTCCCCCGCATTGACATGCTCTCCGAAAAGCTGCGGCTAGGAGAGGAGAATGCGCTCGCGCTCGATGCCTACCGCTTCGACGACCTTGAGCTTCTCTATGACATCGCCGCGCCTGTTCCTCTTGGGGAGGCCGCCTGATGCCTGCTGTTCGACCGAACAAGATCGAAATGATCCCTATCTCCCGGATCACGGTTCTGAACCCTCGCGCACGCAACAAGCGCCAGCATCGGGAGATCGTGAACAACATCGAAGCCATCGGCTTGAAGAGGCCGATCACGGTGAGCCGCCGCGATGGCGCAGGCGGGCCGAGATATGATCTCGTCTGTGGTGAGGGCCGGTTGGAAGCCTTCCAGATGCTTGGTCAGACCGAGATTCCGGCCGTGGTGATCGAGGCCAGCGAAAGCGAGTGCCTCGTCATGAGCCTGGTCGAGAATATCGCCCGGCGCACGCCGCGGCCCATCGACCTCATGAAGGAGATCGGCGCGCTACGATCCCGTGGCTTCAACGATGCTGCCATCGCGGAGAAGATCGGTGTCGGGGCATCCTGGGTGAACATGATTGCGTCGCTACTCGAGCGTGGCGAGGAACGGCTGGTGTCCGCCGTCGAAACCGGGCTCATTCCGATCACCTTGGCAATGGAGATTTCCAAAGCCGAAACGGAAGAGGCTCAGAACCTGCTCCTCGACGCCTATGAGACCGGCAAGCTTCGGGGCAAGAAACTCGCCGCGGTTCGTCGTCTGCTGGAAATGCGGATGCGCAGCCAGCGCAAGGGTGGATTGCCTGTCGGGCGGTTGGGCCGAAAGGGCACCGGCGTCCGTCGGATGACGGCCGCCGATCTCATGCAGGTCTATCAGCGGGAGGCGGAAAAGCAGCGTCTGCTGGTCAAGAAGTCGGACTTCACCCAGACCCGGCTGCTGTTCGTCGTCGAGGCGCTGAAGGATCTGCTCGGCAATGACGGTTTCATCAATCTGTTGAGGGCGGAGGGGCTGGCGACCATGCCACGCGCGCTCAAGGTCCGTGTGTCGGGAGACGATCATGACTGAAGAACCGAAGGATCGGGATGACGGCCGTATCCATTTTGGCTTCGACCGCGATTTTCTGACGATCCCCGTTGCGGCGATCGTTCCGCTGAAGACGTTGCCGGCCGGCGCCAGGGAGAGCCGATCCTATTCGCAGGTGCTGAGTTCGATCAAAGCGATCGGCCTGATCGAAGCGCCCGTCGTCATGGCAGACGAAAAGAATGCCGGAACCTGGTTTCTCCTCGATGGTCATCTGCGGCTTGAGGCGCTGAAGGAACTCGGCATCTCCGAGGTCGAGTGCCTGCTTGCGGCTGACGACGACACCTACACCTACAACAAGCGCGTCAATCGCATCCCGCCGATCCAGGAGCATCGGATGATCGTGCGGGCAATGGACCGCGGCGTGTCATCGACCGACATTGCCACCGCATTGAACCTTCAGGTTGAGTCCGTGCTGCGGCGTTTCCGGCTCCTGGAAGGGATCAGCCCCGAGGCGGCCGAGATGCTGAAGGATACGCCCTGTTCGATGAAGGTGTTCGACATCCTGCGCCAGATGACGTCGGTCAGGCAGATCGAAGCCGCAGACCTGATGATCGGTCAGAACAACTTCACGGTCATGTTTGCGCGCGCGCTGCGTGCGGCGACGTCCGAGAACCAACTCGCCGCCACCCGCAAAGGAAAAGGGGGAGGCAAGCCAACGCCCTCGGGCCAGCAGATCGCCCGCATGGAACGCGAGTTGGCGGCGCTCCAGACCCAGGTGAAGTCGGTCGAGGAAACCTACGGCATCGACAATCTGCATCTGACCGTCGCCCGCGGCTATGTCGCCAAGCTGCTGGCGAACAACCGCGTGGTTCGCTGGCTGGCGACCCATCAACAGGACTATCTCAGCGAGTTTCAGAAGATCGCCGAGATCGACACGCTCGGCCCGATCGCGGAAACGCCGGGCGCCTGAGTCAGATATGGGGACCCGGACCCGATAAGCGCGGGGACCATGGGAGAAGCCGCACCGTGGGGCGGATCAAGCATGGTGGTGGGAATGGCGGCGAACCCGCATGAAGCCCACCAGGCTGGTCCACATATAGCCAGCCGCATGAGGGGGCGCTTGCCCCGCATGAGCAGGACGTGCGTGCCGGACGCGCCGGCCGGCACGCACGTTATTCATCGCGGTGCTTCTGTCGTGAGAATGCCGACAGATTGAGGGTCAATGCTTGCAGCGACCGCGTCGTTTCCACGTCGTGATGGGTCAGGAGATCGACAAGATCCTCCTGGTCTGGCTGCCCCAAAGCAAGGCGATAGAGCAGCCTCTGCGTCCTCAACTTTGCGAATCGATCAATATCGCGACTTTGGGGAAGCGCGAACAAATGTCGCTTCAGTTCCGCACCTTCCATCGCCCACCAAGGGCTGAGGCCGGTTTTGTCGTCCGCGAACGCCTTGTCGGCGTCGCGTGCGATGATGTCCCACGGCGACGATGCTTGGCCGCGTGCCTGCGCCAACGCTTGTTCACCCAGTTTTCGGGCGAGCGGTTGTCGGACAGTCAGTCCGCCGAAGCGCTGGACGCGGCCTTCTCGTTGCTCCAGGTCAACCGGGCTGGAACAAAGATCCCAGTGGCCCAGCCGATCGCACCAGCTATGGAAGTCGAGACCTTCCTGTCCGACAGAGGTCGTTGCCAGGACATGGGGCCAGAACGGCGTATTGAACGCGCTGCGGATTTCCTCAGAGCGCGCCGGTGGCGGTTCATTGACATCATGATCCTGCCGATGCGTCTCTGTCTCAGTGCCCCCAAACGGCACCGCAGCGTGACAGCGGATACGGATTTTGTCCTTTTTCTTCGCGCCCTTGAACCCGAAAGTGCCTACGTTCGCTGCCAGCGCCGCCGACAGATCCTCGATCAGTCCATCAGGATTGACCTTGGATTTGCGCAGCCAGAAATGTTCGTCGAGGACGGCTTCCAGGCAGCCATCAACGCACGCAGTCTGATATTTCTGTGTGGCGTCCTCACCGGGCAAGATCGACCAGAAAACGGGGCGATCCAGATAGGTGCGCAGCCTCGTCCAGCAGAAGCGCACAAGCCGCGCGAAATGCTGCTCCTGGTAATCGAAAAGCTCAGGAAGGTGGCGATAGAGTGCTCGGCCCGTCACGACGCCAGGGGCGCCGAGAGCCATATCCACCAGAGCGTCCAGCTCCCACCGGCTTAGCCAGGTGATCGCCTCGGCCTCTTGGCGCTGCTTGAGCAAGGTTTGAAGTGTTGCATCCTTCGGGGCGACCCGACCCCAGTTCTTCTGGACCGCCGCGAACTCCCGAGCCAGCGGCGCCTTTTGCGCGTGCTCAATGGCCGCGAGGATCGCCCACGCCGGTTTGCGCCGTCGGTTGCTTCGCGCATTCGGAGCCTCCGGCGCGATGGACGGGGGCAGCGCCTGAATGATTTGCTGCCGCGCCCTGGCCCGGATCTGCTTGATCGCAGCCTTGCCCTTCATATCTAGGGGATCGACAGCGCGGATCAGGAAAGGGCTCGGGTGAAACAGGGCGAGCGTGGGGCCTTGGTTCGGCTTCGGGTTCAGGTGGCGTTTCTTCCACGCGGCAGCGTAGGGAAGATTGCTTTTCGCCACGCATTTGCGCTCGACCTCAAGGCTGACAAGGGCTGCCAGGCTTTGCGGTGTGGCCCTGAACCGGCTGAAGATCAGCATCTTGGGCGATTGCGTTACCTTTGCCCATGGGCCGGAAGGCGCCCACCAAGTCAGCGACGGCAACACCCACGGGAGGGCAAGGGCCTCCGTTGGCACAAGGCCGTTGAGGGCACGGAGCTTGGCGCTTCCCCAACCCTCTTTGGGCGGCTTGAAGCAATTGGTGACTCCGAGCCGGGGGACGCTGCGCGTAGCCGGAAAATCTATGTCGCGAGAAATCTGGTATCGGTCCCCCAACGCTTGCGCAGGGAGTGGCACTGACAGCCAGTAGGCGATCGCGCTGCCTGCGAGCTTGGGCGACACATGGTCGGTGAAATGGCGATAGACGTCGAGATCGTGGGGCTCGATCCTTACGGACGGTGGCGCAGGCTCTCCGGCATGGTCGGAAACCGGACGCTCGGTCCGCGACATGAGTGGTGTGAGAAGCGCCTCGAGATGGTGCTTGAGCGCTTGCGCCTCTTCAATCGCCGCCGTGCGGCTATCGGGCGGCAGGTGGCCGATCAAATGCAACAGATCGCCAAAACGACGAAATTGGGATTCGGCTTCGGCGCGTACAGCCGACCCGCCCAGAAATTCGATAATCTCGAAAAATTCGACATGGGGGGCAGCCCCAGAGCCGCTTTCCCAGCGCTCGGCATAGAAACGGTAGGGTGTGGCGGACAGGAGGAGGATCGGCGGGGGCGTCCCGGCATCTGTTCCTGCCAGCAGTTGACGCGCCAGGGGATTATCGGCGCCTGCATTGAGCAGTTCGCGATAGCATTGGAACTCGTCGAAAATTACGAGATCGGGCGGGGCGGAATCTAGAGCGGCTTGAGCGAGCGCCTTCCGCATCCGGCCCAAGCTCTGACCATGTTTGCTCGTATCGATCGCGTGCAGAATGTTTTCGCGGGCCGGCTTGCCAAATTCCGCGCGCAACGCTCGGCCATAGGCCGCCTTGAAGAGGGCGGAGACATTGTCGAATTTGCCCTGAGCCTCTTCGCACGCCCATCGCCAGCCGGACGTTGCGCCATATTCGACATAGCCTTCAGGAAAGGCGGCGGTCAGGCCGGGGTATAGTTCGTCCAACAGGAGCTTGATGAACGCGCGCTCGACTGCCTTTCCGCCGTAGAGGCGCTGCGAGCTGGAGAATGATGTGGTCGGTGTAAAGGCATAAAGCCGCAGCTTTCCCTTGCGCTTTTCCTCGAACGGAATGAGACCGACGCGGTCGATGATGGAGAGTGCGTCCTTGGCTTCGTCCTTCTCGAGGAAGCGCAGCAGTTCGACCTTGTTCTGGTCCGCGACTTTGAGCCCGCTCGTAATATAATAGACGGTAAACTTGCGCGCTTTGCTCGCCAGCGCCGCAAGCGTGTCTCGGGCGACGACGGTTTTCCCGAGGCCGACTTCGTCCGCGACAAGGAACCGGCGCAGTGGGTTGCCTCCCGACAGGGCGACAGTTGCAGCCTTGACCGTCGCGGCCTGGAAGGGTTTCGATCTTGCGCTCATGAGGCAAGCCGGGTGCGCGCGATGGCCCAGATCTGAGCGAGTTCGTTCAAGTCAGCTCTCTCCGCTTCGCTCAGATTTTCGCCGTGGGCGAGAAGCGCATCCACATAGGGCGCAAAATGGCGATCGACCCGGCCGAAGGCTTTTCGGTCGCGTGCCCAAGCCGTGAGAATATCCTCCAATGTGAGGCGGTCATAACCCAGGCTTTGGGGGTGGTTGCCCCGCGATCCGACATCTTCATCCCATGCACCGCCACCGACCGGAAGCATGTCGCCGCCGAGCATCGCACGCATCCAGTCATGAAACGCGCGAAGTCCCATGTGGCTGGCCAGCGCGGCTAGATCCCGCTGCTCTTCGAGAGGCGGATCGACGGTGACGCGCTGCATCCATCGTAAAGCGCCGTCTGGGCCGCTTATCCGGACCTGAATGAAGGCAGACTGGAGTGACAACGGGATCGATCCAAGACCGAGGCTGAAGGCATCGGTCGGCCAAGGCAGCAGGTCGCCATTTGCAGATCCGGCGTGCAGCACATGGTCGGGGTAGGCGAGCGAAGGAACCGCCCGCGCGTCGAGAGAGAAGCATTCCCCGTCGCGGCGTAGAACCGGGTCCCAGGAGGCCATGAGCACCTTGCGCGACTCTTCCAGAGCATCGGCTGCACTTGTGCTGCGCAGGTCCGTGGCGGCGAGTTCCTCTATGGTGACAGGCGTCGCTTTACCGACCAGGAACGCCAGGCCGGAAGCGAACGCTTCGTCCGCCTCGAGTTCGACCATGATTTCCGAGTTGCGCCCCGACCACGCCCTTTCGGTCGCATTGGCGCTCCCGACCCTCAAGATGGTCTTCTCGCCTGAGTGGAAGCAGAAGATCTTCGCATGGAGCGCAAGGGGCGCCGGCTCCACATCATCTTCGGCCACAGGTTCGGTGCCGGGCAGAGCGAGCGTGGACTCGTCAGCAAGCACGTCGGGCGCCGCATAGGCCAGGATTTTCGAGAAACCCGTCAGCGAGGTTCTGGATCGGCTGGCTATTTCGGCAAGAGCCGGCATCGACGAAATCAGCGTCCTGGAACCAGCCGCCCCCCAGTTGCCCGCCTTTTTCAGAAAGTCGGGCGACAGGAACGGGCTGATGATCGTTATGCCATCGACCGCGCCGGATGGCGGCCCCGCTGGCAAGGGAACACCTTCATCCAGCCCATTGAGGAGGCCGCGTAGGCGAAAACCGTCTGGCGCATCCCACCAGATCGCCTCCAGTTGCTCCGAGATGTCATCGGCATCCTCGCGCGATGCGCAGCGTGCGAGAGTGCTCCCGAGAGCACCGACACCAGGGAGCCGAACCCGTCCCTTCGCGCGCTTTTCGCTGCCGTCCAGCAAAATGCCGGCGTCGAGATCCTGAGATCGCGTGAGGTTCCGGCTGCCAATCCAGAGCTTCCAGTGGGTTTTCCCTTTGGGGCAGTTATAGGCAACCAAAGCAATCTTCGGATGCCAGCTACGCTCGTGTTCATCGTAGGGTTGCTCAACGATGAACTGATCGAGGATGCCCGCGATCCGGGGGAGAGCAACCGGGCGCGCGATCCGCCCGCACTGGATGATGATCTTGACGTGATCGCGCAGCCTGTCGATCGCTTCGGCAAAATCGACGGCCGTTCCACTGCCCTTGTCATTGTTACGACCAATCAGGGCGAGCAACGCTGCGGCGACCGCAGACAGGTCGACCGAGTAGGTCGCGAACAACGCGAGCTTGACCGTCTCCAATCGCCCGGGCCGCAGTTCGTCGAGGTAGGGTTGGCCGTGCCAAGCTTGCCGATCGCTCATGCGGCAGCTTCCAGATCACGCAGGAGCCGTTTCACATTCCCCCAGCGATAATGGAGCGGCTCGGCGCGACCATGGCGCTCGCCTTGCCATTCCATGCGCCGATCGACGCCGAATTGGTTGCTGGCGAGACGCGCGCGATCATCCTTCCTGCTGACCTCCGCCCGCGCATACACGTCGAGCAGCGGCATCGGATCCTTGCTATTTGCCCGAACCCAGGCCGAAGTTTCTTGCAAAACGCCCTCAACCGCAGGCGGGAGGTGCCCGATTTCGGCGAGAAACAGGTCCATATCCAGCCGGGCGGCCATCCCGCCCCATTGCTCGACTGCGTCTTTCAGCGCGGCGCGGTGCAAATTTGGCTGTGGTCGCTTGTCGCGTGTTTCCTTGAGTGTCTCGACCTGAGCCGCATAAATTGCCCTTCCAATCGCGGACAGCGCCGCCGCCTGGCCGGCCCGCTTCAGCATGGCGGCCTCCTTACCGGCAAGTGCGAGAATTTCGCTGTCCCAGCAGTGATCGGCCTCGCCGAGAGGCTTTCCGACCAGCTTCGACAAGAGCGATGGCTCGCCCGGATCAGTCGGCGAGCGAACGGCGCGCAGCTTGGTTGCGAGAAAGATCTGCTCCGACGGCAAAAGGTCGAGTGTAAGCTTTCCTCCGCCATCCCAGTCGCCGGGGGCATCGATCAACCCCGAGATTGGCCAGGCCACTGTCTCGAAGGGCTTCCCGTCATCGTCATGCAGGGCGCGTTTGCCGGAGGCTGCCAGGAGCTTCGCCATATCCGGGCGGCTCCACGGCCGGCCATCGGGGCGGGCGCCGATCAGTCCCCATTTAGCGAGAGCCGTCCAATAGACATAGGCTGGCGGCTGGCTGATCACTCGGGGGAAGACTTCGCCTCCGATCACGCCATCTTTCTCACCGCCCACCCCATCGACATATTTGAGACGGCCGGTCAGCTCATGTTCGAGATCGGAGAAGGCTTGGCCAAAGTCCTTGGGGACAGGGCGCTTCGTCCGAAGGCTTTGGTAAAGCCAGGGGATGAGAAGCGCGTAGCGCAGCCGTGTGTGCAGAACCGACGTGCCGGGGAAGAAGTGGTCGGCATAGCGCTGGTGGACGATGAGGAATCCGACCTCATCGCGCACCCCCGCTGTGCCGCCGAACATCATCTGCTCAGCCTGGCCCAGCGCCTTGCGCGACAAAAAGGTAAACCCAAAAGATGACACGAAGCCTGCCCCCACAGCGTGATAAAAACTTACATCTCAAGAATATTGCCGATGCCCTACGGCATCATTCACTACCAATAATTTTCAACCTCATGGCGCGGGTTTCGAGCAAATAGGTCTCGACTCCGGCAAGCAGGTGCAAGCCTTCTTCACCGATTGCTTGCCGGGATAGTCCAGGTTGCACGATGCGGACGTCGAACTCGAAGCGGTGATCTTGCCACCCGACCTTGAGTTTCTTGATCGCGGCGGCTGAGCCTTGTTCAATCCGAGAGCTGAGAGCACGGTCCCGGCGCATCTTTTCGCGCCTCAACATGTGTTGAAGCATGCGGCCTGGCCGGTCGCGCCACCGAACAGACTTCTGAGCCTGGCCGCAAACCTCGTAGAGGTCACTGAGCCGCGCGCCTGGTGTATCCGCGCCCGAATACTTGCAGTGATACAGGGTCACGGAAACGACGCTGTCGGTTATTCGCAGCGCCACGACATCAGCGATCTCGCCTTTGCCATCATCGTCGAAGATCACATCATAGGGATCGGGGTCCGCCAACAGCGTGTCGATGACGAGACGTTGGACTGAGTCTGGGCGCTTGCTCGTGCCTTGCGACTCGACGCGGATATTGGCCTTCGACCAATCCCAGGCTTCGATCTTGTCGGACGGGTATGGCTCGATCGTTTCGCCTTCGGGCAGGGTGTAGAGATGGCTGTAGATGAGCAGCGAGCCATCGCCGAAGTCGATCTGTGGCGAATCCTCGCCGAAGGATTCCGAAAGCGTCTGCACCTTGCTGCCGATCTTGATCGTCGCCTTGGGGCCGGCGCGCTGGGGGTAGCGGGCATGCCCGTCGCTGAAGACGATCTCGAACTCGGCCGCGTGCTCATCGCTCCGCACGGCGAAGCGCAGCGGTCCCGAACGAGCGTTATCGAGCAACTCGATATCGCATTCCGCGAAGGTTACGGGCTCATCGCCGAACGAGATCTCGATCCGCTCCTCGAACTGCGTGATCAAAGATTCAGGCCAATGGATCGCCACGGGCGGAACAGCCGGGCGCTGGCTGATCTGGTGGGGGCGCATCGCGCTCTTGAAGACGCCGTCGGTCGTGATGCTGGGATCGTTCACCGTGCGGCCGACATCCTGACACCAGTCCACCCAGTCGGTCAGGTCATGGACCTTGGCGCTGGACCAGAACTTGCCCTTCGCCGAGCAGCCGCGTGAGGCCGGCACGCCGTCGAGAAAGCCGGTGGCGAAGATGTTGTTCTTGATCCGCGACTGGGATTTTGCGCTGTCGAGGCCGTCGGCGACGTCCACGCCCATATACATTGAATAGCGGACGCCGCGCCCCTGATGGTGGGTGAGGCCGAGGTTGCGCAGGATGAGCCGCTTGAAACCGTGGAGGCTGCGGAACACTTCCTCGCCTTCCACGCGGCGCGTCGTATCGCCGCAAACCGCCTTTGCCAGGCGGTCGAACGGTCCCTTGGCGGAACTGCTGATATAGAGCAGGCCACTGGCCTGATCCCAGTGGAGCATGTGCAGATCCCAGGTGACGTTCACTGCCTGCTGCGCCGAGGTCCAGCGCGCCTGTTCCTCCGCCCGAGTCACGAAGATCGCGACCCGTTGATGCGGGTTCAGTTTCATGCCGAGATAGACGCCGGGATTGTAGAGTTCCTCCGCGCGGAACGGATCCCAGGCGTCACAGGACGTTCGGTAGAGGACCGCGTTCATTTTCGGCTCGAGGGTCTGGAGCGGAATGTCGCTTAGATCCCCCGAAAAGCCTTTGAACATCTCGGCGCGGCGAACCTGCCGTTCGATCTTTGCCGAACTGAGCGCCTCCACCAGCGCGTTCCAGTCGGCGTCCTCGGCGTAGAGCTTGGCCAGCGCGCGATCGACATCGTCGATGCCGGTATTGGCGATCACCGTCGCATCACCCAGGGTCGGATCCTGGCGGGTGAAGCGGCCGACGAACTGGATCGTCACCGCCGCGCTCTTGTGATGATCGTGCAATGCAGCGATCTTCAGCTCGGGCAGGTCGAAGCCCTCGCCGAGCATATCGACGCATACGATGATCCGGCTCTCAAAGCGGCGTAACGCTGCCAGATTTTCGCGCCGCTCCTTCAGCGATTGCTGGCTGTGGACGATGACAGGCCGGTAGTCCGGATAGGCCGCCGCATAGAGGCTATGCAGGTGTTTGGCGCGTTCGATGGTGCTGCAACGGGCCATCGCCAGATGGTTGAGGCCGGCGTCGAGGTCTGAGGCGAGCACTTCGCCGAGCTTGTCGATGATCGCCTTGTCGGCGTCGGCTTGATCCAGCCCGAATACGGCCTCGAAGCGGATCGGCTTGAAATAGCCTTCCTGCTGCGCCTTCTTCAGCGGGTAGGTGTAGATGAACTCCCCATCGACGCGGCCACCATCCTCACGAAACGGAGTGGCGGTGAACTGGATCACCGGAATGGGCGGCTCGTGCTCGGCGAAGAGCCCGCGAAAGGACTTCCACGTCCGTGCCCCTATGTGATGCGCCTCGTCGATAAAAAGTGCGGAGGCACGGGCCGCCATCCGTTCCTGCACCGGCGCTTCGGCGCGGCCCGCGATCTGCATCGTGGTAACGACGACATTGGCGCTGTCGAAGATTTCATCGACTTCGGCTTCGCTCGCCGGAATGTGCGAGAGCCGCATGACCAACGGAAAGGCTGCGGTCTCATCGAGACATTTCTGCTGCTTCAGGACGCCGAAGGTCTCGAACTTGCCCGCGATCTGCTCGCGTAGAGCATCGGTGGGGACCACCACCAGCAGGCGCTCGAACCGCCGGTTGGCGTTGAGCGCCAGCATAGTCTCGGTCTTGCCCGTACCCGTCGGCATGACGATGGTGGCCGGGTCCGTCGATCGCGTCGCATGGGCAAGAGCGGCATGAAGCGCGCCGATCTGGGGCCGCCGCAAGCCAGGCTGCGCCGGCACACCATCGGCCGCAGCCCGTCCTTCGCGCAAATGAATGGCGTCGATCCAGGAGGCAGAAACCGCCTGGAGCCGCTCGACGCGCGCGGAACGATCCAGCGTGTCGATGCCGATCGGCAAAGCATTCATCCACCGGCCTGCACCCAGTTCGAGTGCTTCGACGATCTGTTCCGGCTCCGTTGCCCCGGACACGAGCAGAATGAGATCGGCCTCCAGCGGCGTGGCCGTCTTTGCGCTGATGACCTTCAGAATTTCGCCGGATTCCAGGGTCGTCTCGTAACCATTGACGCGGCGGATGGCGAAGGGACGGAGCCGGCAACGCACCCGGCGCGCAGGAACGGCCAACTGACGAACCGGGCTCCCCAGCACCTTGCCATCGATGGCAAGCCGAGCCGGCAAGAGCAGTTCGACCTCGGGATTGAAAAGGTCGTCCTGGTTGGGGCCGTTGGAGCGCGTGCGGGAGGCCATCGGGTCGCCTTCCGTCAGGCCGACACGGTCTGCGGCGAAGGCGAGACGGCAATCACCGTTCCTCGCGTCATCAGCACGATCAGTCCGCGCTCCGCGCCCGTCATGTTCAGATAGGCGCGCACCTGCGCATGATAGTGATCGAGCGTCTGAGCGTCGGGGTTCACGTCGCTTTTCCAGTCGACCACCACGACTGGCTGGCCATCTTCTCCAACTGTGAGCGCGTCGGCGATCCCGGCCGTCGCGGTTTCCAAGCCGTCATTCGCCTGGGCGGCATAGACGGGGAATTCGGCCAGGAGACCGGGTCGCAAGGCCGCGATGTCAGGCAGGGCCAGAGTGCGAGCGACACAGGCCGCCAGTTCGTCGGCCGACAGTCCTGTGGCTGGATCGGAGACAGGCGATCGTCCCATCGAGCGGATGAGATCGGCCGCCCGCTCAATCAGTGCCGCCTCGGCTTCCGGGGTTTCCCCGGTCAGCACCTCTTCTATGAGCTTGTGGAGGATCAGCCCGCGCTCCCTGCCTCCTTGCACCGGGGCGACGACTTCCAGTTCGGGGGGCTGGTCGTCAGCCGAGCCGGTCCAGAGGGACGCCTCCTCTTCCCGGAGCACGGCCCCGGCGGCGTTTTCATCGCGGCTGGGTGCAAGCCAGGTCAGCCGCGTCTGGGCAGCAGCGATGATTTCAGCTTCGGCGGCGAAGATCGCGCGTGTCTGGGCGTTGTCCACTCCCGCGCGCGCGGCCGTGAGGCTGGCGGGCAGATGCGCGACATCGAGGCCGGGAAGGTCGCCGAGCGATAGATCGACGAGACCGATCCATGCCGATTTCGACGGCGTGGTGTCGAGACGGGGGAGGACGAGAAGCTCGCGGGCGCGGGTGGCCGCGACATACCAGAGCCGGATGCGTTCGCGGTCCAGCTCTTCCTTTTCCGCCTGGCGCGCCTCGTCATAGCCTTCGGGCGGGACGCCCAGGACCGGGCAATAGAAGGTCTCGGTCTGGCGATCGAGGACGGCGCTTTCGGGCGCCATCACGCCGGTCATGGTGTTGATCGGAATGACGATTGGCCATTCCAGCCCCTTGGCCGCGTGCATGGTGAAGAGCGCAACCGCTTCCTCCTGTGCATCGGGTCGTCCCTCGACGGCGCGGGCCTCGTCGGACCACGCCGTCGCCATGGCCTCGGCAAAGGCACGCAGACCGCGCACGGCGTAGCCGGTCGACAGGCTGAGATAGAGATCGACGTTAGCGAGCGCGCGCTCGGCCTGGCCACGATGCCGTTCGAGGAGAAGCGGACGGATGCGCATCACGTCCACCGCCTGCGAAAGTAATTCGTGCGGGGTCGTGCTGTTGCCGCGCCGGGAGAGCGATTGCAGCCGTTCGATGACCTCGCGCGCGAGCGGGTGTGCGATGACGGCCGGGTCGATGCCGAGATCTAGGCGTGGAATTCGGTCAGGCTGGTCTTCCGAGCGGGGAAGCCCCCAGATGATGTCGAGCAGCTCTTCCTCGGACAGGCCGACCAGAGGCCCGCGCAGCAACGCGCCGAGCGCGAGCGTGTCTCGGCGATCGGCCAGGACGCGGGTCAGCGCGATCAGGTCCTGGACTTCCTGGCGGCGGAACAACCCCTTGCCGGCCTGGGTCGCCACGGGAATGCCGCGCCGCTCCAGAGCTTCCTCATAGCGCCACAGCTCCGCGCCGGTCGGCGCCAGCAAGGCGATGACACCTGGCTGGCAGGGGCGCTCCGCGCCGCTGCGGCGGTCGATGATGGGCTGGCTTTCGATCAGCCGGGCGCAAAGCTCGGCGATGGCGTCGGCTTCGGCGTCGCGTTGCTGTTCGGCGCTGGCCTTGCCGTTTTCGTCGGCCACCGCGATGTCGAGGGCGGCTACGCAAACGTCGCCCCGGTCATCGTGGAACGGGTCGAGCGCGGCGAAACCCGGCTGTCCATCGGCCGAAAGGACTGCCTCGAAGCGCTCGTTGACGAAGGTGAGGATCGAGGCGCAGGAGCGGAAATTGGTCGAGATCGATAGAAGGCTGTCGGCGTCCTGGGCGCGGAAGGCGTCGCGCGCCTGGACATAGGCTCCGACATCGGCGCCTCGAAAGCGATAGATCGCCTGCTTGGGATCGCCCACCAGGAAGAGCGCACCGGGCCGGATTTGGAACCGCGTCCAATCGTCATCGCCATCGACCGGCTCGCCGCACAGACGCCAGAAAATCTCGGTTTGCAGGGGATCTGTGTCCTGGAACTCATCAACGAGGACATGGGCGAAACGCTTTCCCAGCGCCCGGCGCACGGCATCGTGATCGCGCAGCAAGGCGCGCGCGGCGAAAATCAGATCGTCGAAATCGAGCTGGGCGCTGGCGCGCTTGTGGTCGCGATAGCGTTGCAGGATGGGATGCGCCTCGTCGATCAGCGCTGAGAGGGCATGGCCGGCGGCGGCCTGCACAAGCGCGGCCCAGGCATCGCAGCAGGTGGTGTAGTGGATCTCGGCCGCGTCGTTCAGCCGATCGCCGTCGGCCTTGGAAAGACCGGCCTGTTTGGCGGTTGCGGCCCATTTTCCCTTCTTGCGATAGGAAGCGAAGGTGCCGGATTTGGTACAAAGGTCCGGGTGGGGCCGCGAGGTCAGGAGCTGGACTAGGCCCGCAGGCGTCGCCGCGTCGGGCGCGGTCGCCAGGGCTGCGGCCATTCCGGCCAGCCGCTCGACGATCGCCACCGTTTCCGGCTCTGCCGCCGCCGTGCCATCCATGAAGCTGGCAAAATCCGCCGCAGCCTGCCGGAACGCTGTCAGGTGGCCGTCAAGCGGAGAGACGGCCGGGGCCGCCAGCGTGGGACGGCGGCGCAGGTTCTCCGCGATCTTATGGATCAGCGCCACCGTCTCGCCGGGGCTATGCAGCACCATCTCGGCCAGGATGCCGCCTTGTCCGCCAGACAGGCGCTCGCGCAACCAGCCATCGACAATCTCAAGGAAAGTGAGATCGGCCTGGTTGCGATCCATCACGCCGGCGCCGGGGTCGATGTCCGCCTCCGCCGGATAGGGCTTGATGAGGCGCTGGCAAAACCCGTGGATGGTCGAGCAGGTGATTTCGTCGATCGCAGCACTGGCGGCGGTGAGATTGCGGCGATGGGCCTCCGACAGGCCATTGGGCAGCGCCACGCGCAGTTCAGTCGCGATGACGCCGGCCGAAAGGTCGGCGACGAACTCGCGGACACGCGAGAGCAATTCGCTTGCGGCGAGTTCGGTGAAGGTGACGGCGGCGATGGCGCGCGGGGAGACGCCTTCGGCGAGCATGGCGGCGATGCGCCCGGCCATGACGGCAGTCTTGCCTGAACCCGCGCCGGCCTCGACCAGGATGGAGCGATCATGAAGGCTGATCGCATGGCGACGCGCACCGTCGTCGTTCAGCACTTTGGACAGGTTGCTCATCATTCCGCCTCCCAGACCTGAGTGACTTCTCCGAACCGCTCCGCGGCGGCCGGCATCTTGCGTTTGCAGTAGGTGGCGCTGGCGTTGGCCGGCAGGGCGAAGGCGAGGTCGTCGTAGTCGCCGCCGGTATCCGGTCCAGGCAGGGCCGCGCCGCTGGCGAGACTTGCTCGCGCCGCGCGCAGATAGCCGGTGATCTCCGTGAGCACGGCCTCGGGATCGTCGAGCTGGAGATCGACGGGATCGCGCGGATAGAGCAGCGAGGCGCTGATCGTGACGTCATCACCGAGCAGCGCCTTGACCGCGAACGCATAGAGGCAGCGCTGAAGCTCGCGTCCGCCGTTCAATCGGATGTCGCCGCGCGGCGGGCGTCCAGTCTTATAGTCGCGCACGAGGGCGCGTTTGCCATCGCCCGCGATGTCGAGCCGGTCGATGTAGCCGGCGATATTGAAGCCGGCATCGGGAATCGTGACCGGCGCGCTCGCATCCCAGGGCGTTTCCGCATCGGATTTCGGAGGCGAGCCGCCGAAGGGAACCTCGCCGTAGGAACGCGCGCCTGGCAGAAGGTCATCGCCATAGGACAGAGCCCGGCTGGCCAGCGCGCGGGCGTCGTCGAGGGTGCGGCCCCAGATGACCGCTGGCGGAACCGGGCGCTCGCTCTCCCAGTCGGCGGCGACGGCTTGCGCGGCCCGCGCCACGGCGGCTTCGATGGTCTGTGCGTCGGCTGCGGCGAGGCTGCCTCCGGTTTCGAGGTCGCGCAGGGCTTGGTCGAGCACGAGGTGGACAAGATCGCCGATCCCGAGCGCGTCGAGCACGAGCGGTTCGGCGCTGCTCTGGGGTTCGCGCCATCCGAACGCATAGACCCACACGAAGCTGAGAGGATTGCGCAGCAATCGGCGCAGCGAACTCGCGGACTGGGTCCGACCGAGAATGGCGAGGACGAGCGGGTGGTCCGCCCGGATTAGGCCATCGTGGGAGGTGATCTCCACCTGCCGCCAGTCACACCAGCAGCCTTGCGCGCTGACGGCTTGCGGATCGGCGACGAATTCCTCGGGTCGGGCCATCAGGCGGTCGGTCTCGCTGAAGGCGTGCGCTGGCGTCGCGTTGCGGCGCAGATAGGTCTCCTCGCCATGTCCGGCGAGCAGAGGGCTGCGACCCAGGAGGCGCCCGTCGCTGTCGCGCCGTGCGCGCGAGAGGACGACGGTGCCGCCTGTCGTGGTGAGGATCGTCTCGAAATCGCGCCGGTCGGCGAGATTGACCGGCAGCGGATCAAGCACCTGTGTCGGGATGATATGGTCGGGGATCAGCCGGTCTTCGGCGATCCCGCGCGGCCAGCGGGACGAATTGAGGCCAAGCAGCCGAACGAAGCGGCGTGGCGACGCCGCCAGCGCACTGGCCGGCATCCAGGCGATGCACACGCAGGCTTCCAGTCCATCGTCCTGTTTCAGGGTCTCGAGCGTCGCATCGACCGAGGCGGCGGGGCCGGCGAGCAGCGCCTTGCGCCAGATCGCGAGGGCTCGGCCCTTGAGGAAGGCTTCTCCGATCTCGCCGGCGGCCTCTGGTCCTTTCGCCAGCGTCTCGACCGCCAGGCGCAAAGCCGGGGTATGGTCGGCGCCATCGGGCCAGTCCTCTGTCGCCAACCGGCCAAGCAGGCGGTTCCAGGCGCTGGGCGTCGAGAGCGGTGCATCGCTTGGCAGGACACGCAGCCAGCCTTCGGGCAGCGATGCGAAAGGTCCGCTGTCCCGGCAGAGCGCCGCGAGCCGCCGCAACCGCGACTGTGACAGACCGCGGACCACGATGTCGGCCAGCGCCGCCGCAGCCTGACCGTCGCGGGTGCTGACGGTGCGGACGCCGTGGACGAAGTGCAGGTCGATATTGGCGTCAGCGCGCAAAGCCAGGAAATGATCGTCATAGTCGGCTGGCGAGGCGGTCGCGATGGCGATCTCCGAGGGGGCAACGCCCGAAGCGAGCAGGCCTCGCGCCCAGCGCATCGCCTCAATGGCCTCGTGATAGGCCGTCGCCGCGCTGACGGCGTTGATCCCCGGCGCTTGCGCCGGTGCGCGTGAGATCGTGACGCCCGTATCGTCCAGCCATGCGGGAACGCTCCTCGGGCCGGCCGTCCACTGCACGGGGATATGGGCGGTGAGCGCCTGAAGCAGCGGCCGCCAGCACGGCGAGAGTTCGGTGAGCCCGACGATCTCCATCGGACCAAGGACCGCTGGTGCATGGGTGAGGCGCTCAATCGCGGCGGCGGCGATGTCGAGTGGCCGCAGCATACCGGACGGAAGCAGGTCGAGGACGGCCGCCTCCAGTCGTGCGATGGCGGCGAGGCGTGGATGGTCATCGGCCGCACGTGCGGCAAGGTCGATACCTGCGCGCCAGGCTTTGTGCAGCGTGTCAGCCGCTGCATCGATCATGCCGGGCAGCGTCTTGATGCTCTCCAGTTCGCCCATCGGCGTGGCGGACAGGGCCGTCTGGATGGCCGAACGCAGACTCTCGTCATCGATCGGGCGGGCAAAACCGCCGGCCAGCCGGACGGCGGCCTGTTCGAAGGACATGATCTGGAGGCCGTGCCGGCCAGCGCGCCCCGCCGCGAGGCGGCTCTCCCGCATGGCGAGGCGGCCGTGAACGACCAAGGTGGATCGATGCGCGATGGTCATGGCCGTCCTCCTTCCGGGTTTTGCTTGGGGTTGCGCGCCGCGCCAGAGGTCCGATCCATCAAGCTGTGCCGCTGCACGCTTTGCACCGATGGTTGTGACCGATAGACCATTGACGAATCCCCCTTATGGGAATAATAATTACACGGACTACGATGTGTTGTCCATATAGTTTTTATCCTCATTATGGCGAGGCAAGGCACATGGCGGAAGCCGCGACGGCGCTGAAGTGGGGGGTGGGACGCCGACTCGAGTTCATCGAGTTTCGGCTATTCTGGGAGGGCTCGATCAACCGGGCCGACCTTGTCGAGGTGTTCGGCGTGTCGGTTCCGCAGGCCTCCAAGGATTTGACGCTCTATCAGGAGCGGGCCCCCGGCAACATGGAGTACGACACCCGCGCCAAGCGCTACGTTGCCGCCGAAAAATTCGTGCTGCGGTTCCTTGAGCCGGACCCCTACATCTATCTGTCGCAGCTACGCTCGGTTGCCGAGGGGGCTGTGCCCGCGAGCGACTCGTGGATCGCGGCGCTCCCTAGCGCCGATGTGGCGCTGACCCCCAGGCGGGACATCGACATCAAGGTTCTGCGGAAGATTCTCGACGCGAGCCGGGAGGGCGCCTCAGTCGACGTCTTCTACCAGTCGATGAACAAGTTGCGGCCTGAACCCACTTGGCGGCGGATCACGCCGCATGCCTTCGGGTACGATGGTTTCCGCTGGCACGCGCGGGCCTATTGCCACCTTGAACACAAGTTCAAGGATTTCCTGCTGCCGCGCATCCTCGACGTCGGTGTGAAGGGCGAGCCCGGCGAGGCCGGTGATCGGGATTGGCTCTGGAACAATTATTTCGATGTCATCATCGGCCCCCATCCGGGGCTTACGGCGAGCCAGAAGAAGGTCGTCGCCAAGGATTATGGGCTGGACCAGGGAAATGGCGTGCTCTCGGTGCGCTACGCCATGCTCTTTTACGTTTTGAAGCGCCTGGGTTTGCTTGGTGACGCTGCGAAACAGAGCGCCCATACACAGCATATCGTAACAATAAATCGCAAGGAAACTGAAGCGGCGCTTGAGAAGGCGGAGCTTCAGCTATGAAGGACTGGGGGGAGCCGAGCAATGGCGGCAAGGCTTGAGGAGGTAAAGAACGGCGCGTCCGTGCGCGGTGTCGCTTCGGCGCAGCCTGTGCATGTGATTTCGGTCGACTGGATCGGCGACCAGGCGATCAACGTCGTTTTCCGCGATCATAACGGCGCTGTGGCCGAGGCTGTTCTCTACCGCGACGATGAGCACCGTCTCGAGGTCGAGCAGAACGGCCGACCGTGGTCGTTCGATGCCGACGGCGCGTTGCTGCGCCTGGTGACGGAAGCCAACCGCATCAAGCTGGCGCATTATTTCGACCCGTATCTGGCGATTCACACGAGTCTGGTCGATCCGCTGCCGCACCAGATCTCGGCGGTTTATGGCGAGATGCTGCCGCGCCAGCCGCTGCGCTTCCTCCTTGCCGATGATCCCGGCGCCGGCAAGACCATCATGGCCGGGTTGCTGATGAAGGAACTGATCGCCCGCAGCGATCTGGAACGCTGCCTCGTCGTTGCGCCGGGCAGCCTGGTTGAGCAGTGGCAGGACGAACTCGGCCAGAAGTTCAATCTCGAGTTCGACATCCTTTCCCGCGACATGATCGAGAACTCGCGGTCGGGCAATCCATTCAGCGATCGGGATCGGCTTATCGTGCGTCTCGACGTGTTGGCGCGCAACGAGGAGCTTCAGGAGAAGCTCATGAGCGCGCGCGAATGGGACCTGATTATCTGCGACGAAGCCCACCGCATGTCGGCCACCTATTTCGGCGGGGAGGTCAAATATACGCGGCGCTATCAGGTTGGCCAGAAGCTGGGCCAGGTTTGCCGCCATCTGCTGTTGATGTCGGCGACGCCGCACAACGGCAAGGAAGAGGATTTCCAGCTCTTCATGGCGCTCCTCGATGGCGATCGGTTCGAGGGCCGGTTCCGCGACGGTGTCCACTATGCCGACACCGAAGACATGATGCGGCGGTTGACCAAGGAGGAACTGCTCAAGTTCGATGGTCGGCCGCTATTCCCCGAGCGGCGGGCGCGCACGGTCAAGTATCAGCTCTCGGAAGGGGAGGCCGCGCTCTATACCGCTGTCACCGAGTATGTGCGCACCGAGATGAACCGCGTGCAGCGCTTCGCCGAGGGCGATGGGAAGAAGCGCAATAATGTCGGTTTCGCCTTGCAGATCCTTCAGCGGCGTCTCGCCTCGTCGCCGGCCGCCATCTATCAGTCCCTCAAGCGCCGCCGGGAACGGCTGGAAAACGAGCTGGGCGAAGCGCGCCTTGCCGCCAAGGGCCGCAGGGCCGGCGCATCGGAACCCGCGATCAATGCCGACATGCTGCGGAACATCGAGGAGTATGGCCAGGAGGAGATCGACGAGCTTGAGGATCTGATCTCGACGGGCGCGACGACGGCCGAGACGGTCGAGCAACTCGCCCTGGAAGTCGAGACCCTGAAGGGGCTGGAGACGATGGCGCTCGGCGTGCTGCGCTCGGGCGTGGACACGAAATGGAGCCAGCTAAATCGTATTCTCGACGACGATTTGATGATCGACGCGGCCGGCAATCGCCGCAAGCTGATCATCTTCACCGAGCCCAAGGACACGCTGCACTACCTGCTCGACAAGGTGCGGGCGCGGCTCGGCAACCCCGAGGCCGTCGAGGTGATCCACGGCGGCGTGTCGCGCGAAGAGCGGCGAAAGGTCGTCGAGCGCTTCATGCAGGACAAGGACATGCTGGTCCTGATCGCCAACGACGCGGCAGGCGAAGGCGTGAACCTCCAGCGCGGCCATCTCATGGTCAATTACGACCTGCCGTGGAACCCGAACAAGATCGAGCAGCGGTTCGGCCGCATCCACCGCATCGGCCAGATGGAGGTCTGCCACCTCTGGAATCTCGTCGCGGCCGATACGCGCGAAGGCGAGGTTTACGCGCGGCTGCTGGAGAAACTGGAAGCTGCGCGCGAGGCGCTGGGCGGCCGTGTCTATGACGTGCTCGGCGAATTGTTCGACGGCGTGGCGCTGAAGGATCTGTTGTTCGAGGCGATCCAGTATGGCGAGCAGGAGGACGTGAAAGCGCGTCTTTTCCAGCAGGTCGATGGTGCGGTCGATCAGGCGCACTTGCTCGAGCTGCTGCGCCGCCGCGCCCTGACCAACGACACCATGCCGGAAGCGAGGGTCGAGGAATTGCGGCTCGAAATGGAGCGCGCCGAGGCGCTGCGCCTACAGCCCCACCACATCCAGAGCTTCTTCGTCGAAGCGTTCCAGCATCTGGGTGGCAAGATCAAACGCCGGGAGGAAGGGCGTTGGGAGGTCACGCATGTTCCTGTGCGCATCCGCGAGCGGGAACGCCAGATCGGAACCGGTGCCCCCCTCCAGACGCAGTATGAGCGCATCTGCTTCGAGAAGGACAAGATCAACCAGCAGCCGGTCGCCGCCTTCGTTTGTCCCGGCCATCCGCTGCTCGAAGCCGTGATCAGCATGATCCGCGAGCAATATGAGCAGATCATGCGGCAGGGCGCGATCCTGGTCGACGACACGGATGCCGGTGATGCGCTGTCGGCGATTTTCCTGCTGGAACATGTTGTCCAGGACGGCCGCGTCACCAGCGCAGGCAAGCCGCATGTGATCTCGCAGCGGCTCCAGTTCGCTGCGATCGACAAGGCGGGAAACACCGTCAACGCCGGCATCGCGCCGCATTTGAATCTGCGGCCGGCAACGCCGGAAGAGGTCGCCAGCGTGCGGGACCTTCTGGACGAGAGTTGGCTGACCACTGATCTGGAGAAGGCCGCGATCCGGTTTGCGACAGTCGAACTGGCCCAAGGCCATGTCGCCGAGGTCAAGGCGCGGCGTCTGCCCGAGATCGAAAAGGTTGAGCAGGAGGTACGCGCACGCCTCAAGAAGGAGATCAATTACTGGGACTCGCGCGCCTTCGAGCTGAAGGAGGAGGAGCGCGCCGGCAAGAAGACGCGGGTGAACTGGCAGAACGCGCAGCGCCGCGCCGAAGACCTGGCGGATCGGCAAAAGCGACGCATGGACCAGCTTGAGCGGGAGCGTTTCATCTCGTCGCAGCCCCCGCGTGTGCGGGGCGGCATGGTCGTCATCCCCCGGGGGCTACTGCAAAAGCGCCAGGCGCCGAGCATTCCGAACCATTTTGCAGAAGATCCGGCCGCGCGCCGCGAGATCGAGCTTGCGGCGATGACCGCTGTCATGGCGGCCGAACGCGCGCTGGGCAACGAGCCGGCCGACGTCTCCGCCCAGAAGATTGGCTACGACATCGCGTCCCACGATCCGAGGTCGGGGCATCTGCGCTTCATCGAGGTCAAGGGGCGCATCGACGGCGCGGACAGCGTGATGGTCACGCGCCAGGAGGTCATTACTTCGCTGCACGAGCCGGAGAAGTTCATTCTGGCGATCGTCTCCGTCAACGCAGGCTTCGCTCACGCGCCGCGCTATGTGCGCGGCCCGCTCGTGGAACGGGAACCGTCGTTCCTTGAGACTGCGATCCAGTTTGACCTCCGACGCCTGCTGGAGCGGGCGCAAGAGCCGGCATAGGAGGTGACATGACCGGCATCGCGGATTTTTCCATCCTGGCCCCCGTGCCGCTGGAGCACCTTCAATCGGGGGGCGCTATCGCCGACGCCACGGGTTTCGTCGCCTTCGGGTCGCGCAAATGGGAGCTGTTTCGCAAGGTTGATGAACTGCGAGGCGGCGCGCGGGTGCCGGTCCTGATCTATCCGTCACATGAGGATGTGCCCGCCAAGCTGAGCTTCGTCGTGTCCTGGCTGGGATGGTATGCCGGCTGCGAGGAAAGCGGTAACGGCAAGCATTCAAAGGGAATGGTGCATCGGCCGCCGACGACAGGCCAATATGCCGCCGACAATCAGGGCCACTGGGCGGTATTCTGGCATGTTTGCGATCTGCACGAGCTGCCCGCCGGGCAGCGGCTGCCGATCTCCGCGATCCAGACCATCAAGGGCGGCTGGCGCAAGACGGCGCCGCCGCGGGGACCGGAATTGGTCGCTACGCCGTCGACGGTGGAGCTTTCGCTATGAGCGTGAGCCACCAGATCGAAACCGTTGCTGCCGATCCACCCGACTATTTCCGGTCGATCCAGGAGCGTGCGACCAAGCGCTGGGATCAGCTTGAGGCAGACCCGGAGCTGGCTGGCCCTTGGCACCAGCTCTTCAAGCAGGTCCAGAGCCCGCGGCACATCCTGTCCGAGTTGCTCCAGAACGCCGACGACGCCGGCGCCAGCGAAGCGCGGGTGTCAATCGAAGACGACCGCTTTGTGTTCGAGCACAATGGCGAGGACTTCATCGAGGCCCATTTCGCCTCGATTTGCCGCTTCGGCTATTCCAACAAGCGCGCCCTGCACACGATCGGCTTCCGAGGGATCGGATTCAAGAGCACGTTCAGCCTAGGCGATCGGGTTGAACTGTTTACGCCGACGCTGGCGGTGGCCTTCGAGCGCGTGCGGTTCACCCAGCCGCATTGGATCGACAGCCGTCATCCGACAACGGGAACCACGCGCGTCGAAGTGGCGATCGCTAACCCGCTGCTGCGCCGAGAAGTCGAGAAGAACCTCGACGAGTGGCTGAAGAGCCCCGTGTCGTTGCTGTTCTTCAAGAAGATCCGGCGCCTTCAGATCGGCGATAGTGAGGTGCATTGGCAGAGTCTCGGACCCGGCCCCATCGCGGAGAGCGAATGGATGGCCTTGGATCAGAAAGCCGAAGATCCCTTGCTCCTCGTGCGTTCGGGAGAGGAATCCTTTCCGTCGGAAGCGCTCGGCGAGATCCGCCAGGAGCGGATGCTGGGGGCCGAGGATGGTGGTGATTTCCCGCCCTGCCGGGTGGAGATCGTGCTGGGCGCGAAGGGCCGCCTCTATGTCGTGCTGCCGACCGGCGTCGAAACGGCGCTACCTTTTGCCTGCAATGCGCCCTTCATCCAGGATCCGGCACGTCTCAAGATCAAGGATCCGGAGACCTCGCCAACCAATCGCTGGCTCCTGAACCGCGCTGGAGAGTTAGCCGCCAGTGCCATGATGGAGTGGCTGGAGCAGACGAAGACCGGCCCGCAGGACCGGGCGGATGCCTATGGACTGCTGCCGGATGTTGATCGGGAGGCCGCTACGCTCGAAGGGGCATGTGGCGCGATCGTCGAATTAGCGTTCGACGGCGCCGTAGAAGGCAAATCGATCCTCCTGACCGAGGAGGGGAGCCTGGTCGAGGCGAAGGCCGCGATCACCGTCCCACGGCCGATCTTTGACATCTGGCCGGCGGACCAAGCGATGGCGCTGCTCGATACCAAGTCCCGGCCGGCGCTTTGCCAACATGTCTCAGCCAAGAACCGGACCAAGCTCGTCCACTGGGGGTTGATCGAGGAGTTCTCGAAGTCGGACTTGCTTGAGCGTCTGCGCAGCAAGCATCTGCCGAAACCTGCGACCTGGCGCCATCTTCTGAACCTGTGGACCTATATCGCGCCAGAGGTGACGGGCTGGCAGTGCCATGATGCCGACGCCCTGCGGATCGTGCCCGTGCAGGGCAAGGAAGTGCTCTACGCGGCGTCGGAGATCGTCCGGCTCGGTGAAAAGAAGTTACTTCAATCGGAGGAAGATTGGGAGTTCCTTGCCAGCCATCTGATCGTCCTCAACCAGAACTGGACTCGATTCCTCGCCGATCAGCGCCGGGACAAGGCGGAGGGAGGAAGCCGTAACGATCCCGTCGAGGCGGCCTTCGCGGTGCTGGAGGAGATCGGTCTCGACGGGACGAGCGACGTCAACGCGGTGATCGAGCGGGTCGCCGCCGACTATTTCGGTTCCGGTCAGGCGAAACTCGTCGAGTGCGTCCAGCTTGCCCAGATCGCGGCCAAGCTTGGTGTCACGATTGGCGACTCTTTCCGATATGCCTGCGCTGACCGAACACTGCGGGCGATCAGTAACAGCGTGTTGTTCGACGAGAATGGCGCGCTGGAGGAGCTGCTGCCGGAGGCCGTCCGAAAGGCGCAGCTCCTGCATGGTGACTATGTCGCGAGTTTCAAATCCTGCACGCGGGAGGATTGGTTGCGCTGGGTGTCGTCTGGCCGTTCGGGGCTTCAGACGATGGCGCCCCTGGTCCAGAAGCGGCAGAGCCTTTACGGGCGACAGCAACTCACCTCGGAGGCACAGGCGCGCGGCGCCCGCAGCACGCTCTATTATCCCTATGTCACCAACCAGTTCGTCATTGAGGACTGGGATTTCCCTGCGGACTATTGGCGGCATTGGGAGGTGCTGGCGAAGACGGACGCAGGCATCTGGACGAAGATCGTCGGCAAGATCCTGGATCAGCGCGACACGTATTGGTCGCGGGCCGTCAGCGCTCGGCTGTTGCAGGTAGCGACCACCGGGTCCACGCGATCGATTTCATCAGAGCGCCTGCTGACCGACTGGCTGCTGAAGCTGCGGGCCAAGCCCTGCCTTCCGGATACCCGCAACATGGTCCAGCTTCCGGCGGATCTCGTGCGCAGGACGCCGGAAACGGAGGCGTTGATCGATGTGGAGCCTTTCGTGCATGGGCTGCTCGATCGCGAAACCACCCGCCCGCTGCTCGACCTTCTCGGCGTCCGCAGCACGCCGAGCGGTCCCGGGCGTCTGCTCGACCGGCTGCGCGCCCTGGCCAAATCCGACAAGGCTCCGGCCCATGAGGTCGAGAAATGGTATCGCCGCCTCGATCAGATGCTCGACGGATGCTCGACCGCCGACGCACAGAACATCAGAACCGCCTTCAAGACGGAGAAGCTGATCCTCGCCCAGGACGGGACGTGGGTGACGTCCGGCGGTGTCTTCCTAGCGGGGGACGAGGAGGATGTTCCCGGCGCTGCGGTCGTGCGCGCGTCGGTGCTCGATCTCAGCCTGTGGCATCGTGTCGGTGTCGCCGATCGCCCATCGGCGGACCTGGCGCTGCAATGGCTCGGGACACTGGCCTCGGGAAAGGGGCTGTCGGCCGACGACGCCCGGCGGGTTCGCACCCTGCTGGTCCGTTACCCCACGCGCATCTGGGAGGAGTGCGGACACTGGTTGAACCTCGTGGGCGAGTGGGCGCCGGTCGAGACGCTCGCCTATGGCCTGAGCATGCAGACCCTGTTCCGGTGGAGTCACCTGCACGAATGGGTCAAGCGCAAGACTGCCGATTTTCAGCGGCTATCAGGAGAAGTCGTGCAGGCGCCGCCATTCTCGGCATTGCCGGCGCTCTCGGACCTTGTCGAGGAACACTTCAATCAGCCGTCGCTGCTCGCCGGCATGGAAGATCGCCGCGCCTGGCTCACGGCGTTCGGAAATCAACTCGGACGGATTGAGCTTGCCGACGCCGGCGAGACCGAACGTGTGCGGGCGCTGGCGGAGGCGATCGCTGCGACGAGCTGGGTCCAGACCCCCAAGTTGGAGGTCGTTCCCTATCTTGATGGCGTCCCGGCCGGCACCGCGCGGCTTACCGACATCCTATGGCTTGAGCGTAAGCTGTTCGTCAGCCCGCTGTCCAAGGCCAAGCTCGCCAAGCGGGTGCCGGAAGAGATCGGCAGGAACCTGAGTTCGGATATTCGCGCGGCGATGGCCTATGCGTTCGAGCGCTCGCCGGAGGACATCAGGGAATATCTCGAAGAGAATTTCACGCTTAGTCCAGAACACATTGTCGTCGCATCGACGGTGGCGACGCAGCCCGTTGCCGAACCCGGCGATGACGACGGCGTCGATCAGGTTGCCGAAGACGCGCAGAGCGATGCCGAGCTGACAGACGCGGCTGATCTGCTCACGGCGGAAGATGAAGCCACGCCGCAGCCTGTACCCACGCTGCCCACGGGGGAGCCCGACCGTGAACTGATCGAAACGGAGCTGGCGACCAGGCCCCGCGCCGCGCCCAAACCGCCCCGCCCTAGCGTCATGGCGAGATTTGCGGCGACCCAGGGCTATAAGGCCGATGGCGAGGATCGTTTCTTCCATGCGGACGGAAGCTGGATAGGCCGCGCCAATGGCGCGCGCTTTCCATGGGAGCGTCGCTCGGCCGGTGGCGAGATCCTGCGGCATTATTACCCCAAGGACCATTGCCTGGAGCACGAACCGCTCCAGCTCGAAGCCGACGTCTGGGGCCTGTTGGACCAGAAGCCGGAACTCTACTCATTCATTCTCATCAACCCGGAGGGTGGTCCCGTCGAGATGACGGGCGCTCGCCTGCGCACACTGCGCGACGGCGGCGAACTGACCATTCATCCCGCAACCTACAGGCTTGTTTATGACCTCGACGACTAACGCCAAGAAGAAATTGATCGAGGTTGCGATCCCGCTCGAAGCGATCAACGCCGCCTCCGCACGCGAAAAATCGATCCGGCATGGACACCCGTCCACGCTGCATCTGTGGTGGGCGCGACGGCCGCTGGCGGCGTGCCGGGCCGTGTTGTTCGCTCAGCTTGTCGATGATCCATCGAGCGACCTTGAAAGGTTCCCGACGCCCGAGGCGCAGGAGGCCGAGCGCAAGCGGTTGTTCGCCATCATCGAGGACCTGGTGAAGTGGGAGAACTCGACCAACGAGGAGGTGCTGGAACGCGCCCGGGCCGAAATCCGCAAGAGCTGCGGCGGCAAATTGCCGCCGGTCTATGATCCGTTCTCGGGCGGCGGGTCGATCCCGCTGGAAGCGCAACGCCTTGGTCTGCCCGCTTATGGATCAGACCTGAACCCGGTCGCGGTGATGATCGGCAAGGCGATGATCGAGATCCCGCCCAAGTTCAAGGACAAGGAGCCTATCCATCCGGGCGCGAAGGACCGGCAGTTCTATCGCAACGCCGAGGGCCTAGCGGAAGACGTCAAATATTATGGCGAGTGGATGCGCGAGAAGGCGTGGGAGCGCATCGGGCATCTCTATCCGCAGGTGGATCTGTCGAAGGAATATGGGGGCGGAAAGGCGACGGTCATTGCCTGGATCTGGGCGCGCACGGTTCCCAGCCCCGATCCTGCCTTTTCCGGTATCCAGGTTCCGATCGCGTCGAGCTTCCTGCTCAGCACCAAGACCGGCAAGGAGGCTTGGGTGGAGCCGATTGTCGATAAGCAGGCGAAGACCATTTCCTATCGGATCAGGCATGGCGGCACGAAGGCCGAGATCGCGGCTGCCAAAGAAGGAACCAAGGCAGGCCGCGGCGCGAACTTCCGCTGCCTTATGTCCGATACGGCGATCACCCCCGACTATGTGAAAACCAACGGGCGTTCCGGCAAAATGGGTCGGACGCTGATCGCCATCGTCGCCGAGGGCAATCGCAGCCGAGCCTACGTCGCACCCACGGAGGCGCATGAAAGGCTGGCGCTGTCGGCAATGCCGGAGCAGAAGCCTGAAACCAGTCTCCCGAATGATCCCCGCAATTTCTGGACGGTGGACTACGGCCTGACCACCTTCGGCGACTTATTCACCGACCGGCAGTTGGTTGCCCTGAATACTTTTAGCGATCTGGTCCATGAGGCGCGAACACAGATCGAGGCGGACGCATTGAGCGAAGGTCGGGTCGCCGACGGGACCCCGCTGCGTGATGGGGGGGAGGGAGCAAAAGCCTATGCAGAAGCAGTTAGCGTCTATTTAGGCTTTGCGATTGGAAAACTGACGGACATTGCCTCGACGATTTGTACCTGGCACTCGGGTGCGGAGCATCAAAAGATCAGGCAGACATTTGGCCGTCAATCTATTCCAATGACATGGGATTATGCGGAAGGAAACGTGTTCTCTGATTCATCGGGGAATTTCTTGAAGCAAATTGAATTGATTAGTCGTGTGGTTGGCCTGAATTTTGTTCCTGCCGCTTCTGGTGTTGAGGTTCAGCACGATGCTCAGTCGGTGCGCTTCCCAGCCGGCGCCGTAATTTCCAGCGATCCGCCCTACTACGACAACATCGGTTACGCGGATCTCTCTGATTTCTTCTTCTGTTGGCTCAAGCCAGCCATCCGCCCAGTTTACCCAGAATTATTCGGGGTATTGGCAACTCCTAAGACAGAGGAGCTGGTTGCGACGCCGTATCGCCACGGAGGAAAGGATGCGGCCGAGCTGTTCTTCCTTGATGGGATGAGCCGCGCGATTGCCAACATGGCAATGCAATCATCTGATCAGTTTCCTGCCGCAATTTACTATGCCTTCAAGCAAAGTGAGGTCGCGCAGGACGGGATCAGTTCAACGGGGTGGGCAACCTTCCTACAGGCAGTTGTTCAAGCCGGTTATGCCGTTGTCGGTACTTGGCCTCTGCGCACCGAGATGGCTAACCGCATGATCGCGTCTGGAACCAATGCCCTTGCCAACTCGGTCGTTCTCGTTTGTCGGAAGAAGGAAGCCACTGCCGAAACCATTACTCGTGCTGAGTTCATCCGCGCGTTGAAGCGCGAGCTACCGCCATCCATCTCCGAGCTTCAGGCCGCCAACATCGCGCCGGCTGACATGCCGCAATCAGCTATCGGCCCCGGTATGGGTGTGTTCTCGCGCTATAAGGCTGTGCTGGAATCAGACGACAATCCGATGAGCGTGAAGACCGCACTTCAGCTCATCAACAAAGAACTCGACGAGTACCTTGGTGGCATCCAGGGTGAATTCGATGCGGACACGCGGTTCGCCATCACCTGGTTCGAGCAGCACGGGAACGGTAAGGGGGACTATGGTGTCGCCGACAATCTCGCCCGCGCCCGCGGCATCTCGGTCGATAGCGTCAAGCATGCCGGGATCGTCGATAGTGCTGCCGGCAAGGTCCGCATCCTCACGCGCGATGAACTCGATGAGGATTGGGACCCGGAAGACGACCGCCACCTGACGGTCTGGGAGTGCCTCCAGCATCTGGTCCGGCAGCATGAGAGGGATGGTATTTCCCACGACACCGCTGTTCTGCTGAAGAAGATCAGCGCCCAGGCCGAGGCCGTGAAGGATCTCGCTTACTGCCTCTACGACATCAGCTTCAACAAGCGGAAGGATGCGAAGGAAGCCACGGCCTACAACGCCCTGATCGCCGATTGGACCGAGCTGACAAAGGCCGCGGCAGGCATCCACGACACAAGCGGCGATCGTCAGATCCGGCTGGATATTTAAGGGGGAACGGACGTGGCAAAAAGTACGCGCCAGTATGTGTTTGAGGGTATGGAGCTGCTGCCAGCGGCGCTGATCCCCTTCGTCGAAAAGCGGCTCGAAACCTCGCTCAAGGGGCATTGGCAGGTCCAGGTTCTGGAGAAGCTGCCAAGCCTGCGTCCCAACAGCAGCGGCGAAGTTGGCTGGGACCAAGCCGCGTTGTTCAACGCGATGGATCGCTTCTGGAGCGAGGCGTTCAAGGCGGTGCTTGGCCGCGCCGAACGCTCGCTGGTCAATGAGTTGGGCGATGTCCGCAACAAGCTCTCGCACAACGAGACCTTTACCTACGACGACGCCGAACGCGCGCTCGATTCCATGCGGCGTCTGATGGAGGCAATCAGCGCCGGCGAGACAGCCGAGCAGCTCGGCAAGATGCGCGACACCATCCTGCGCACGAAGTTTACCGAGCTTCAGCGCAACGAAGAGCGGCGGAAAACCCAGCGTCTTGAGATTTCGGTCGAGACCGTGGCGGGACTTCTGCCGTGGCGTGAAATCGTCGAGCCACACCAGGATGTCGCCACCGGCGAGTTCCAGCAGGCGGAGTTCGCGGCCGACCTCGCCAAGGTGCATTCGGGGAGCGCGCCGCCGGAATACCGCGATCCGCGTCAGTTCTACAGCCGTACCTATCTGACTGAGGGCTTGAGCACCCTGCTGGTCGGAGCTGCGAAGCGGCTGTCCGGCAGCGGCGGCGATCCCGTGGTCGAACTGCAAACCAACTTTGGTGGCGGCAAGACGCACTCGATGCTGGCCCTCTATCACATGGCGGGGCCGACCCCGGTCCAGGACCTCTCCGGCCTCGATCAACTGCTGGAGAAGCAGGGGCTCAGCGTGCCGAATGCCATCAACCGCGCCGTGCTCGTCGGCACGTCGCGCGGGCCGCAGGACGTCCTCCATGCCGAGGGCGATCGGAAGATTCGCACGACATGGGGCGAACTCGCCTGGCAGCTCGGCGGCGCCGATGCCTACGCGATGGTGGCGGAAAATGACGCCAGCGGCATCGCGCCGGGCTCGAACCTGCTGGAGGCGCTCTTCAAGAAATATGCGCCTTGCCTGATCCTGATCGACGAATGGGTCGCTTACCTGCGTCAGATCTACAAGGTCGAGGGGCTGCCCTCGGGGTCGTTCGATGCCAACCTGTCCTTCGTCCAGTCGCTGACCGAGGCGGTCAAGGCCAGCCCCGGCACACTGCTGGTCGCATCTTTGCCGGCCTCGCAGATCGAGGTTGGTGGAGAAGGCGGTCAGGAAGCGCTGGCGCGTCTCAAGCAGACCTTCAGCCGCGTGGAGTCCTCGTGGCGGCCAGCGAGCCAGGAGGAGAGCTATGAGATCGTCAGGCGGCGGCTGTTCAAGGACATCCCTGGCGACAAGTTCCATCACCGTGACAACACGCTGAAGCAGTTCGCCAAGCTCTACCGCGAGAACGCCAACGATTTCCCGCAAGGCTGCGCGGACGAGGATTACCGGCGCAAGCTGGAGAAGGCGTATCCGATCCACCCCGAGCTGTTCGACCAGCTCTATACGAGCTGGGGTTCGCTCGAAAAGTTCCAGCGCACGCGCGGCGTGCTGCGCCTGATGGCACAGGCCATTCACGAGCTTTGGATGAATGCCGATCCCTCGGTCATGATCATGCCCGGCAGCGTGGCGGTAAGTTCGCCGCGCGTGGAGCCGGAACTGCTCCATTATCTTGACGTGAGTTGGCAGGCGATCATCGCCGGCGATGTCGATGGCACGACGTCCACGCCCTACAAGGTCGATCAGTCGGCGCCCAACCTGAACCGCTATTCGGCGACGCGGCGCGTCGCGCGCGCGATCTTCATGGGCACCGCGCCCACGGCGCAGCAACAGAACACCGGCCTCGACGACAAGCAGATCAACCTCGGCGTCGTACAGCCTGGCGAACGCCCGACGATCTTCGGCGATGCGCTCAGGCGGCTGACCAACCAGGCCAAGTTCATGCACGCCGATCTTGGCCGGTACTGGTACTCGATGTCGGCGAGCCTCAATCGTATCGCGGCAGATAAGGCCGCACAGATCGAGGCAGCGCTGGTCGATGTGACGATCGATGCGGAACTCGGAAAATATGTGAACGGCCTTGCCGATCGCGGGCATTTCGATGCCGTGCAGGTCGCGCCAGCCTCGTCGGCCGAAGTTCCCGATGAAGCCGGCGGTGTTCGCGTCGTCGTGCTGGGTGTCAAATATCCCCACAACGGCCGCGATGGCTCCGACGCGCTGGTCGAGGCCAAGGACATTCTCACGCAGCGCGGCAGCACGCCGCGCGTCTATCGCAACATGCTGGTGTTCATTGCCGCGGAAAGCCGTCAGCTCGATCATCTGAAAGACGCTGTTCGAGCTTCGCTGGCGTGGGGGGAGATCGTCCGCGATACCGAGCGGTTGAACCTTACCCAGAGCGATAGCGCGTTGGCCAAGACGAAACTGGCCGAAGCGAACGAGACGATGAAGACCCGCCTGAAAGAGGCGTGGTGCTATCTCCATTATCCGGCCCAGGAGAGCGCCCAGGCCGATTGGGAGTGGGTGTCGGGCAAGATCCCGGCGCAGGACGGATTGTTGGCGCGGGCCAGCAAGAAGTTGGTGGCCGAGGAGGGCCTGCTCACGGAATTGGGGCCGTCGCGCCTCGACCGTGACCTCCAGAAATATATCTGGAACGACAAGCCGTGGTTGTCGCTGAAAGATCTGCGGGAATATCTCAACCGCTACATCTATCTGCCGCGCATCAAGGATCAGGGTGTCCTGATCAAGGCTGTGCAGGCCGCCGTGAATGGCATGTTGCCTGGCCCCTTCGCCTATGCAGAGCGATGGGACGAGAAGTCGGACACCTATCTGGGGCTGGCGATCGAGCGGGCGGTAAGCGCCGTGGTCGTGATCGACGGCGATAGCGTCATTGTAAGGCCAGAGGTGGCCGAGGCGCATCGTCCGGCCCCCGTGCAGCCTGGGTCCGGCGACGCTGCCCCAGGAACCGGCGACGGCACGCCGGCGCCCGATGGGCAGCCTGCGGATGACGTGCCCTCGGCTCCGCAACCGGAAAAGAAGCCGACGCGCTTCTCCGGCGCCGTGATGATCTCACCGGAGCGTCCGGCCCGAGACATCCATCAGATCGTCGAAGCAATCGTCGAGCAACTCACCACGTTGCCGGGCAGCCAGGTGAAGATCCGGCTCGAGATTGACGCCGAAGTGCCGGACGGTCTCGATCGCGCCAAGGTTCGGACGCTGGTCGAGAATGCCAATACACTTGGATTCATAGAGAAATCCGTAGAGTGATAGCCGGTCGGCGCTCTCTGGTATGGCCGGGGAGCGCCGACGAATTTTGTCGCCACGCTGGGAAATCGCTTTGACAAGCCTCGCAGCGTCTTTGTCAGGCATTCGGGATAAGGGGGCTCCCCGGACGATTTCCAGGTGTGAGTATGAATTTTCGACATCTGCGGTATTTCGTGGCGGCTTCCGAGCATGGGAGTTTCCGCAAGGCGGGCGTAGCGTTGGGCGTACAGGAGTCCACGATCAGCCGCCGGATACGCGACCTGGAAGACGGGCTCGGCTCGGCGCTGTTTCACCGTCACAGCGGCGGTGTATGCCTGACCGTTGCCGGACAGCGGCTTTTGTTGAAAGCCCAAAAGGTTCTTCGATACATCAATGAAGGCGCGGAGATCGTGGACGCGGTGGGGCGCGGCACAGAAGGTCAATTGCGCGTGGGCATCTTCTCGTCCCTGGCCTCGGGGTTCCTGCAAGATCTTCTCCGGACCTTCGCCGCAGAGCACCCTGGCGTGCATGTCGAGGTTGTCGACGGCAATCCCGCGGAGCATGTCGCCGCGATCCGGCAGTTCCGGCTCGACATCGCCTTTCTGACAGGGACGTTGGAGTGGCCTCAATGCGAGACCACCTATCTCTGGTCGGAACGTGTTTTCGTGGTGTTGCCGGAAGCACATGCCCTTGCCCGGAAAGAGGAGGTGAAGTGGCATGATCTGGCGCACGAGACCTTCATCGTCAGCGATGTACCGCCGGGCCAGGAAGTCCATGACTATCTGGTCCAGCGGGTCGCCGATCTCGGCCATCACCCGAAGATTCAGGCGCAGTTTGTCGGGCGCGACAATCTGCTGACGCTCGTCGCGATCGGCAGCGGGCTTACGGTCATGAGCGAGGCGGCGACAGCAGCCCATGTGCCGGGTATCTGCTATCGGCCGATTATCGGCGAAGTCCTTCCCTTCAACGGCGTGTGGTCGCCAAAGAACGACAATCCGGCGCTCAGGCGCTTTGTCAGCATGGCGAAGATGATGGCGCGTCGTCAGGGCGTGGATTTATGAATTGGCATCGCCCGCGGGCTTCGCGCGCCGGGCCTTGGCGAACCCGCGATCGGTGGCGATAAAGCGCTCCAGCATCGGTACAATCAACTGGACGGGATCGCGCACAGGCTGACCGGTCTGCCTTCCCAGCAATTCGGCATATGCCGCGAGATCCCGGTGAAGCGAAGCGGGCAGTTCCAGCGTCGCCTTCACCGGCTTTTCCTCGGTGATCGGGCCGAGCTTCAATTTCGTCATGTCAGCCTCCGTAAGGTTCGAGGACGAGATCGCGGGTGACGATCACGCGGACAGGGAAGCCTGGCCGGATCGTCAGCGTCGGCGCGACGTTGAGCTGGCGCCGAACGATCTGCTGACCAGCATCATTGATCGTGTCCTGGCCGCCATTGCGGATGGCGCGCAGGAGCCGGTCCTGGTCATCAATGGCAAGCTCGGACCCGACTGACAGAAGCGTCGAGAGCCCCGCCGCTTTGGCGAGATCCCACCAATGGTAATCGACGCCGTCTTCCAGACCGGCATAACCCTGGGTATCGGCGCCGGGCTGGCGTTCGAGCACAATGGATCGGCCGTTCGGGAGAATGAGCCTGTTCCAGACGAGAAGCACGCGGCTCTGCCCGTATTGGACGCTATTGTCGTACTGGCCGATGATCCGGGCGCCCTGTGGGATGACGAGGATGCGGCCGGTCGGGCTATCGTAGATGTTCTCCGTCACCTGCGCGGTGACTTGTCCAGGAAGATCGGAGCGGATGCCGGTGATGAGGGCGGCCGAGATGACCGCGCCCGCCTGGAGGACATAGGGCGATGCTGGCGCCATGATGCGGTCGGCCGCAGTGGTGCGGCGGTCGACGGGAGCACTGAGGAATGCGAGTTGTCGATCTTGAGCCGTCTCGGCACCTGGTTGTGTGCCAGCTCCCACGCCGGTAAATCCCGGGACATTCGGGCCAGCGGCCGCCGACGTTGCGGCCGGACCGGCTTGGAAAAACACGCGGCTGGTGCGGGCGGCCTCCAATTCGGCGAGGCGACGTTGCTCCTCTGGATCAGGCCCCGTCGCCGCCATGGCGGGCGGCACGACAGGATGCCCCTGATTTTGCGCGCTGACGATCGGGCGGCCGAGGTCTCCAGGCAGCGCCGGGCCGAGGACCGGGCCGGTGTAATCGCGTGGCAGGCCAGCCAGGCCGTCGGCCGTGGTGCGGTTGTCGGTTGAATAGAGTTCGTCGGCGTTCTTGCCGGGATCGCGGGTCTGGAGCGCGTAGATGAGAGAGCCGCCGATGCCGACGAGGGCAACTGCGGCGACGCCGGCGAGCACTTTGCGCGACAGCCGGGTGACACGCGGAGGTTCCGCCCGCAGACGCATGGATGATGACGTATCGACGGCGGGAGTCGATTGATCTAGCGGTTCGGCATTGTCGTGGTCGGTGTCGCTCATGATGCAGATTTCCCATCAGTTCGCACGATCCTGACGGTCTGCTGCTGCTTGCCGCTGCCGAGGCGCAGTTCGGCGGCTCCGAAGATGCGGTCAACGATCAGGATGTTTTGGTAGATGCGGCTGTTGACGAGCTGCGGCTCGCCGTCGGTGCCGAGGACGAAGATCGGCGGCATCTCGCCTTGAGCGATGCCGCGTGGAAATTCGACATACACACGCCTGCCGTCGTCATAGACGGCGACCGGCCGCCAGGGCGGCGTGTCGCCGGTGAGGCCGTAGCGGTAGTGACGCGCGGCGGCAGCGGGAATGATAGGCGTCGCAGGGACCGTTCCGCGCTGCGATGCCGGTAGCGCGGGATAAGCCCATGCAACGGCCGGCATATAGGGTTTCGCCTCCGCCCTCAGCTCAAGCATGTAGATGCGGCGGTCGGTCGTGATGACCAGGTTCGTGGTGATGTCGGGGCGCGTCGGTTTGACGAGGATGTGGACGCGGCGCGAGAGGCCGGAACCGCTTTCGGTATCACCGATGATCCAGCGGGCGGTGTCACCGGCGGCGATTGGACCTGCGCCGGTCAGGCTTTCGCCCGGCTCGAGCGCGATGTTGGTGATCTGGCCGGGCGCGGCATAGACTTGGTAAAGCGCGCCTTCGCTCCAGGGATAGATCTGGATGGCGTTATAATAGCCCTCGCGTCGCGGTTCGACACGCGCCGCAGCATTGGCGTTTTCCACGCGGCCGCTCGGCGTATTCGCGGCGGTTCCACCATGCGCGACCGTCCAGGCAGGAGGCGTGTGCAGCGGACGCGGCGGCTGTTCCGTGACCGGCGCTGGCACGGCTGGGAGCGGCGGCACGTCACTGTCGTAGCTGATGGTGGGTGGTTTGAAGGTCGCGCAGCCCGCCAGCATCGTTGCCGAGAGCAGCATCATCGCCAAGGCGGACTTACGGAAAGCCGCAGAGCCGGACATGCGCAGAGATGTGCTCATTGGGACATCTCCCGCGACCAGTTGATGGCGTTGATGTAGATGCCGAGCGGATTGGCGCGCAGCCGGTCTGCGTCGCGCGGCGTCTGGATGACGATGGTGAGGATGGCGGTCCATCGCTCTGTGCCCGCGATCTGGCCATTCTCGTAACGCTTCTCGGTCCAGGCCACGCGGAAGGAATCCGCCGATGCGCGGATGACGCTCGAAACTTCGACGGCGATTTGCTGTTTGCCGACCTTGGTGAAGGGATCGTTGGTGCGGGCATAGTCGTTGAGCGCACCGGCGCCGCGATCCGTGGTCCAGTCATAGGCGCGCAGCCAGTTCTGGCGCACGATGATCGGATCGGCCGGGATGCTTCTGACCTGCTCGATGAAGCGGGCAAGATGCCAGGCCACTTGCGGATCGGTCGGCCGGTAGTCGGCCGACGCCGGTGCAACGGACTGCGCCTGGCCGAGTCGATCGACCTGCACGACCCAAGGAACGACGGTGCCGCGCGCCGACTGCCAGACCAGCGCGGCGGCGAAGCCGGCTGACAGGAGCAGCGAGCCGAAGGCCATGATGCGCCAGTTCCTGGCCTGGACGCGGGCCGAACCGATGCGATCGTCCCAGACCTGCGCTGCGCGCTGATAGGGTGTTTCGGGTTCGGGCGATTTCCCATAGTGGGTGGCGGGTCGTTTGAAGAGGCTCATGAGCGGTTACTTTCGGAGAGATTGACGGAAGAGCCGCCGCCATGGCTGTCGCCGGATTTGACGGCGTGCGCTGCGAGGGTGGCTCCGTGGCTGAGGGACTGATGGCGCTTCATGCGCTTGGCCCAGTCGGGCGGACCGTCGCGGGGCGCTGCGGCGGCGGCTTCGCCTGCGGAGCCTGAGCCGGGTATCGTGCTCATGGTCGAGGAGCCGCCCGTCGCCCCGAAGCCTGCCTTCGTACCTTCGGAGAAGCTGGACTTGACGCCTTCGGCGGCGCGCGCCGTCGCGCGTTTCAGGGGCGACACGGCGGCTACTCCGGCCGCGCGGGCGACACCGCCGAGACCAGAGGCGACACCGGCTGCACCGGACTGGCCGAGCGAGCCGACGCTGTAGGCCGCGGCGGCTCCGCCTGCCGCTGCCGCCCCGCCCCGCACGGCGGCCGCACCGCCGGACATCGCAGCCGCTCCTCCCTTCAGGGCAAGGCCTGCCGCGCCACCAGCTGCGAGCGCCGCACCCCCGACGGCAAGCCCGGTGCCAACCGCCGCACCGGCGCCGAGTTGTGGTCCGCCGCTGACAAGACCGGCAGCAATGCCCGGACCGAAGATGCCAAGCCCGAGCAGCGATAGCGCGGCAAGGACAATCGCCATGGCGTCGTCGATTGTGGGCGTTGCGCCGCCGAAGCCTGCCGTAAACTGGCTGAACAGCGTTGAGCCGATGCCGATGATGACGGCGAGCACCAGCACCTTGATGCCGGATGAGACGACATTGCCCAGCACGCGCTCGGCCATGAAGGCGGTTTTGCCGAACAGGCCGAACGGGATGAGGACGAAGCCCGCCAGCGTCGTCAGTTTGAATTCGATCAGGGTAACGAAGAGCTGGATCGCGAGGATGAAGAAGGCGAGCAGCACCAGCGCCCAGGCGAACAGCAGGCAGGCGATCTGGATGAAGTTCTCGAAGAACGCGATCCAGCCCATCAGGTCGGAGATGGATTCGAGCAAGGGGCGCGCGGCGTCGAGCCCTGTCTGCGCGACCTTGCCGGGTCGCATCAGATCCTGTGCGGTGAAGCTGGTGCCGGAAGCCTTGAGGCCGAGGCCCGCGAACGAGTCGAAGACGATCTTGGCGAGGTTGTTCCAGTTGCCGATGAGATAGGCGAAGACGCCGACGAAGAGCGTCTTTTTCACCAGCCGGGCGATGATGTCGTCTTCCGCGCCCCAGCTCCAGAACAGGGCGGCAAGCGTCACATCGATGACGATCAGCGTTGTGGCGATGAACGCGACCTCGCCGCCGAGCAGTCCGAACCCGCTGTTGATGTAGGAGGTGAAGACCCCGAGGAAATTGTCGATGACACCTGCGCCGCCCATGGTTCACCGTCCTTCTGTTGTCGGGACGGCAGGCGCCGGGGGGCGGCCGAGGAAGCGATCGCGGCTCTCGGCCCAGATGCGCATGCAGTCGGTATCGCTCGCCGCTGCCTGGCCAAGTTGCTGGCACCGGCGCTGCCCTTCGCGGAGCGCATCGCGCTTGGGTTCGACAGCGTGGACGCGCCCCATTTCAGGGGCCGCGTCCTTCCGGGTCATCTCGATCGCCGTCGCCGTGATGGCGAGCGATACGAAAACGATGGCGCCCAACCGGGCCAGCATCTTGCCGTCCATGACCGCGATCTCAGTTGCCGTTGCCGAACATCTGCGCGTTGCCGGGCTGATAGCCCGCCCCCGGCGTGAGGAAGCGGCGGCGCTGCTCCCGGCCTTGATCGGCCGCCGCCGCGCGCTCCGCGTCAGTCAGCGCCGTGGCCCGGCCGTTGGCGGAGATCAGCGCGATCAGGTCGGAGAGCTGCTGCGATTGCAGCGCGAGAAGCTGATTGCCGGCCTGTGTCGCCTGCAACGCACCCTGCGCGCCTTGACTCTGGCTGACGAGGTTCGACATCTGCGTGCGATTGCTGTCGATATTGCCGACGACGCCGGCCTGAATGCGCATGGCGTCCTGCAAACCGCCAACGGTGTTCTGCCAGCGCGAGCGAGCGTCGGTGATGAGCTTGGCGTCCGACGACGACAGTGAGACGCTGCCATATTGCTGCTGGAACATCCGATCGACGTTCTGGACGTCGAAGGCGATGTTCTGCGCCTGGCCGAGGAGTTGCTGGGTGCGCTGGACGTTCTGTTGAATCTGCTGGAGCGCCGAGTACGGCAGGTTCGCCAGATTCTTGGCTTGGTTGATGAGGCTCTGCGCCTCGTTCTGAAGCGAGCGGATCTGGTTGTTGATCTGCTCGAGGGAACGCGCCGCCGTCAGGACATTCTGGGCGTAGTTAGTAGGGTCATAGACGATACCGCCGAAGCCGAATTGCGCGTGCGCTGGCGCGGTCAGCACCGGCGATGCGGCGAGCGGTATCGCCAGGATGAAGGCCGCGAGCGACAGCGCGCGCGGGCGTGAACGAAGCGTATTCATGGTCATTACTCCTTCTCGGACTGCTGGGGGGTGAGGTTCGTGAGGTCAGGGATGAGGTCTGCGGCCCACTCGGCGCCGCGCAGGCGCAGCCAGGCGGCGAGAAAGCCCTCGCGGCCATGCTCGGCGACGGTGCGCGCGATCTCGGACTGGTCGGTCTTGGAGGAGGTGGCGGCGAGCGCGAGGCCGACTTCGGAAAGGCCCAGCTCGAACAGGCGATTGCCGCGCCGCGACTGGCAGTAATAGTCGCGCTTGGGCGTGGCCCGCGCGAGGATTTCGATCTGGCGGTCGTTGAGACCGAAGCGCCGATAGATCTCCGTGATCTGCGGCTCGATCGCGCGTTCGTTCGGCAGGAGGAGCCTTGTCGGGCAGCTCTCGATGATGGCCGGGGCGATGTTGCTGTTGTCGATGTCGGACAGCGACTGCGTGGCGAAGATGACGCTGGCGTTTTTCTTGCGCAGCGTCTTCAGCCACTCGCGCAATTGCCCGGAGAAGGCATCGTCGTCGAGTGCGAGCCAGCCCTCGTCGATGATGAGCAGCGTCGGCGAGCCGTCGAGACGGTCGCCGATGCGATGGAAGAGATAGGCGAGGACGGCGGGTGCCGCGCCAGTCCCGACCAGTCCCTCGATCTCGAACGCCTGCACCGATGCCGAGCCGAGATGTTCGGCCTCGGCGTCGAGTAGCCGCCCATAGGGGCCACCCACGCAATACGGTCGCAGCGCCAGCTTCAGGTCGTTCGATTGGAGCAACACCGTGAGGCCGGTGATCGTGCGCTCCTCGACCGGCGCCGATGCCAGCGAGGTTAGCGCCGACCAAAGGTGCTCCTTCACCTCGGGGGTGATCGCGATGCCCTCGCGGATCAGGATGGCGACGATCCAGTCGGCCGCCCAGGCGCGTTCGGGCGTGTCGTGAATGCGCGCGAGCGGTTGCAGCGAGACCGAGGAGTCCACGCCCTCGGTGAGATCGCCGCCGAGATCGTGCCAATCACCACCCATGGCGAGCGCGGCGGCGCGGATTGAACCGCCGAAGTCGAAGGCGAAGACCTGGGCACCAGCGTAGCGCCGGAACTGCAAGGCCATGACGGCGAGGAGCACCGATTTGCCGGCGCCGGTCGGGCCGACGACGAGCGTGTGACCGACATCGCCGACATGGAGAGAAAACCGGAACGGGGTCGAGCCCTCGGTCTTGCCGAACAGCAAGGGGGGCGCTCCGAAATGCTCGTCCCGTTCCGGCCCCGCCCACACCGCCGAGAGCGGGATCATGTGGGCGAGATTCAGCGTCGAGATCGGGGGCTGGCGCACGTTGGCGTAAACATGTCCCGGCAATGAGCCCAGCCAGGCATCGACGGCATTGATCGTTTCAGTCATGGCCGTGAAGTCGCGGCCCTGGATGACTTTCTCGGCGAGGCGAAGCTTCTCGTCGGCAATTCGGGGATCGTTGTCCCATACCGCGATCGTCGCGGTGACATAGGATTGGCCGGCGTAGTCAGCGCCGAGTTCCTGGAGGGCGAGATCGGCGTCCGCCGCTTTGTTCGAGGCGTCGGTATCGACCAGCGCGGACGCCTCGTTGGTCAGCACCTCTTTCAGGATCGCGGCGATGCTTTTGCGCTTGGCGAACCATTGGCGGCGGATTTTGGTCAGCAGCTTGGTCGCGTCGGTCTTGTCGAGCAGGATGGCGCGCGTCGACCAGCGATAGGGAAAGGCGAGCCGATTGAGATCGTCGAGGATGCCGGGTGTGGTTGCGGTCGGGAAACCGACAATGGTGAGAACGCGCAGATGCGCCGTTCCGAGACGCGGCTCCAGGCCGCCGGTGAGCGGTTGGTCGGCGAGCAGCGCGTCGAGATAGACCGGCGTTTCGGGCACACGGACGCGGTGCCGTTTGGTCGAGACGGTCGAATGGAGATAGGTCAGCGTCTCGCTGCTATCGAGCCACTGGCATTCCGGCATAAAGCCGTCGAGCAGCGCCAGCACGCGATCGGTGCGGTCGACAAAGGTGTTCAGGATTTCCTTCGGATCGATGCCAGCGCGTTCGCGGCCTTCATAGAGCCAGGCTTCGGTGCGCGCGGCGTCCTCGGCCGGCGGCAGATAGGTGATGGTGAGATAGTAGCCGGAGACGTAATGCGCGCCGGCCTCCTCGAAATCGGCTTTGCGCTCGGCATCGAGGAGCGCCGCGGCTGCGTCGGGAAACAGGTCTGCCGGATAGATCGACGCCTCGTGCCGTTGCGCTTCGACGAAGATGGCCCAACCTGATCCGAGACGGCGGAAAGCGTTGTTGAGCCGCCCGGCGACGGCGACCAGCTCGGCGGCGACCGCGGAGTCCAGATCAGGGCCGCGGAAGCGGGCTGTGCGCTGAAAGCTGCCATCCTTGTTGAGCACGACGCCCTCGGCGACGAGCGCGACCCAGGGCAGATAGTCAGCGAGGCGGGTTGCGGTGCGGCGATATTCGGCAAGATTCATCATGGCGATGCGCCTCCTCAGACGGACAGATGAGCGGGGATGCGCAGGTGGCGGCGGCCGACCTCGACGAAGAGCGGATCGCGCTTTGCAGCCCACACGGCTGCGATATGGCCAACGGCCCAGATCAGCAGACCCACGAGCCAGAGGCGCAGGCCGAGGCCCACGGCTCCGGCCAGCGTGCCGTTCAGGATGGCGAGCGCGCGCGGTGCGCCGCCGAGCAGAATGTGCTCGGTCAGCGCCCGGTGAACCGGGACGGTGAAACGCGGCACCGCGTCGAGTTGTTCGAACGCCGCCGCCATCAGACGAGCGCCCCGCCGCCGAATGAGAAGAACGACAGGAAGAAGCTCGACGCCGCAAACGCGATGCTGAGGCCGAAGACGATCTGGATCAGCTTCCGGAAGCCGCCGGAGGTGTCACCGAACGCCAGCGCCAGGCCAGTGGCGATGATGATGATGACAGCGACGATCTTGGCCACCGGCCCCTCGATGGATTCGAGGATTTTCTGGAGCGGTGCTTCCCACGGCATGGACGAGCCGGAGGCATGGGCGGCGGGAACCAGGACGAGATTGATGTAGGTGAAGGTGGCGGCCGTCGCGGCATAGCGGCGAACGCGCATGGTGGTGCGGATCATGTTGGCGCTCCTGTGCGGTCAAGGGTTGCGGGGGTGATGGCGTAGTCGCCGTCCGGGCCGAGCCCTTCGACACGGGCGAGTTCGGCGAGCCGGCGCGCGGAGCCGCGACCGGAGAGGACAGCAACGAGATCGATGGTCTCGGCGATCAGGGCGCGCGGGACCGTGACGACGGCCTCCTGGATGAGTTGTTCAAGGCGACGCAGCGCGCCGATGCCGCTCCCGGCGTGGATCGTGCCGATGCCGCCGGGGTGGCCGGTTCCCCATGCCTTGAGGAGATCGAGAGCCTCGGAGCCGCGCACCTCGCCGATGGGAATGCGATCGGGGCGCAGGCGCAGGGAGGATCGGACCAACTCGGAAAGCGTCGCGACGCCATCCTTGGTTCGCATAGCGACGAGGTTGGGCGCGGCGCATTGCAGTTCGCGCGTGTCCTCGATGATGACGACGCGATCGGATGATTTCGCGACCTCGACGAGCAGCGCATTGGTGAGCGTGGTCTTGCCGGTCGAGGTGCCGCCCGCGACGAGAATGTTGGCGCGCGAGTCGACTGCGGCGCGCAGCGTCGCGGCTTGGTCGGCATTCATGATTCCGGCCGCCACATAGTCATCGAGCGTGAAGACCGCGACGGCGGGCTTTCGGATGGCGAAGGCCGGCGCGGCGACGACGGGCGGCAACAGGCCCTCGAACCGCTCGCCGGTCTCGGGTAATTCGGCCGAGACACGTGGACTGCGTGGATGGACTTCGGCGCCGACATGGTGTGCGACGAGGCGGACGATGCGTTCGCCATCGGCGGCGGACAGCCGCTCCCCCGTATCGGCGAGGCCCTCCGACAACCGATCTACCCACAGGCGACCGTCCGGATTCAACATCACCTCGACGACGGAAGGGTCTTCGAGCAGATGGGTGATGGTCGAACCGAGCGCCGTGCGCAGCATCCGCGCGCCACGCGCGAACGCCTCCGGCTTCTGGCTGGTTGTGGTCATTTCTGCCCCGCTTCCTGACGGGGCAAAACAGACGCTCCCCGGATCGGGGTGATTAAAGGAACCCGGAATCGGGCCGGTTCAACAAGTATCGGTCGTCGTAGTAGCGTAGCGTGCAAATACAGGAGAACGGCGGGGGCACGAGATCTCGGCTCAGTACCATCTTAGCCGAGTGATAAGATTCAGCTCTGAATGAGCACCTGCTCGTATCCAGCTTTGATAGATGCTCAATGACAGGGATTGGTGGGAAGGGGACTGGCAGGTTTTGAACCAAATGATGACAAAGCTGACTTTACAGTTTTTCTATATCGTAGACGACGAGATTTAAGCGCCGCTGCTCGTCCTGCGTCCAGCCATGCTAGGCGCTATCGCTTCTAACGCTGCCGAAAGTGTCGAACTCCACGCGATCATGGATGCCGGGATCGGCATCTGAGTTGCAAAGCTCGAAAGCGATGTCGGCATAAAAACCCGTTCCATAACGACGGAAGCAAATATGCCAGCGATGACGGAAAGCCTGATCCATTTTGAATTCAAAATGCCGATCGCTTACGCCTGAAATCAGACCGACAGATCCTCTATTTATACGGTGCATGAGATCCCTGTCATCGAGAAGCACACGCATCTCATTGATGAGGTCGTCGGCTAATGGCACCTCAGTCATGGCCGAAAATTCGGGCCAAAGCTGGCGATAACCAGCCGACACCGTGTTCAGCTTCATGCCGTCCATATCCATCAAGGCGCGAATGGACGATTGTCGCTCGATGAGCAGTCGCTCCAGCGCATATTCGTCGCGCAATGTTCCTGCCATCAGATCAATAATCTGAGACATGCGTTCCTGCGAGGGCACATCCAGCCCCTGCTCCCAGCGCGCTATGGTGGGCTGGGACACGCCAAGCAGAGACGCCAGGCCTGCTTGCTTCATATTGTTCATCCGCCGCCAGCTTCGCAGTTGCCCTCCCAGGGCGTTTGCAGCTGGCCCGACTTGATCTTGATGGGCCTCGGTCAAATAATAATCCTACCCATAGGCAGCAACGAACTACGAAGTGGCATCATTCGGCGTGTCATCTTGAACACAAGGACGGCAGGTGTGTGTTAATTTCCAATGAAACTGCGCCACTTTTATTGCGTATTTTATATACCTAGAGGTATTCGCTCTCCTTTCCTAGCGTTGCGCTGATCGCTGCCAAACGACCCCTGCAAATTCCGGCCGCTATCGCATTCGCGCTCTTGCGCGCGTTACGAAAGGAAAGCTCGCCTTGAAAACCCAAATCCTCACATCCCTTCGGGCTGTCTCGGTTGCTCTTGCATTGTCTGTGGGCGTGACGTCGCTCTGTGTGGCCACCGCGCATGCTCAACAGGCAATCCAGAGCCTGCCTCTGGCCGGCCTCGAATTTGAACTTTTCGACACATGGAGCGTCGAAAAACTCAATTCGATCCTGTCGCAGGATTTCCCAAAATTCGCTGGGATCGACGTTGCCTATACGCCCGCCCAGAATGCGGTTCGCCTCTATCGCGTCAGCTATGACTCGGTCGTGCCTGAACAGGGCAACCGACCCATCCGAACCTCCGGCCTGATTGCTATTCCCGACGTGGCAGCGACAACGCTGCCGCTAGTGTCCTATCAGCACGGCACCGTGTACGGCAAAGAAGAGGTGCCCTCGACCCCCGAGCACTCTCCCGAAACCCAGTTGATGATCGCCCAGTTCGCCGCGCAGGGCTATATCGTTATCGGTGCCGACTATTTCGGCATGGGCACTTCAAGCGAGCCAGAAGGCTACATGGTCAAGGCCAGCCACCAGCAGGCAACCGTTGACATGCTTTTTGCCGCGCAGCCGATCATCAAAGAGCTTGGCTTTGCCACGGATGATCTTTTTCTTGCTGGCTGGTCGCAGGGTGGTTTTGTCACCACGGCCTTGCTTGAAAAGCTTGAGGAAATTGGCGTTCCGGTGGCCGCTGCCGCCACAGCTTCCGCGCCAATCGATCTCGCTGCCGAGATGAACGGCATTCTCTATTTTCCGCGAGAAATCGACGCGGCCTGGATTGGCACAACCTTCATCCTCTCCTCATTCGCCTTCGAGAACTATTATAATGTCCCGGGTCTCGCTGCCTCGCTGATCAAGCCGGAGCATTATGAGGTTGCCCGCGCAGCCTATATGCGAGAGCCTTTCGATGTCGCCGATGTTCCGACAACGCTTGAGGACTTGCTGCGTCCAGAATATTTCGAGCCGAACTACTTCAAAAGCTCGACTTATGGTCGACTGATGGCCGACACACAGGCCTATCGTCGCGTCATCACGGTTCCAATGCGCAACTATTATGGCGATACCGATGAGGCAATCCCGGTCGGCGTTGCACGTCTGGCGATGACCTATCAGCAGAGCCTGGGCTCCGGTAACAACATTGTCGAAGCAATCTCGACAGGCGAAACCGATCATCGCGGCACTTATGCCAAGGCGGTGCCGGAGTGGAAAATCTGGTTCGATACGCTGTCCGAATAGGAACGTCCTGCGCTCATCGCCTCAAAGGTGGTGAGCGCAGAAACTTTCTTCGTAGAAAGTGCCACAAAATTTAAGCGGCTGTGGCTGCTTTTTGGAGTTCAAGGTTCACGTCGGCAGGTCCGAAATGGGGTCGAACCGTGCCTTCGTCCCACCGCCCTTCTAATCAACAGCCCTCAATAGGGCCCAACGATTGTCGGACGTGCGAGGCCAAGCCCACCCAGCTACCATCATCAACCGGGACCTAATCGCGCTTCAATCGTCCGTGCGCGTGGCCTGAAAATTCGCACGCGCATCGAGGATGGCAAGATGATGGTCATCGGCCCAGTCCATCAGGGTCTTGAGCGGGGTCAGGAAAGATTGTCCCATTGCGCTCAGCGCATAGTCTACGCGGGGTGGTGTGGAGGCGTGGACGGTTCTGGTTACGAGTCCGTCCTCCTCAAGTTTCCGTAGTGTACGTGACAGTACTTGTTTTGAAATATCGCCGATGGCGCGGTGCAGGGCGTTGAACCGCATCGACTGTTCTCCAAGATGGGCAAGAACTAACAAACTCCATTGATCGCCGACGCGGTCGAGTACATCGCGCACGACACAAGGCTGGCTGAAATTGGCGCCGCCGGGCGGCAGGATTCCCAAACGAGTGTTCATCGCCGGTATCTACCAATGGTCATTTTCAAGTGACCTGATCATAAAAACATTCCTTCTTGCGAACTGTTTGGTCCGCGCCTAGCTATCGGTAACAAATATAGACCATATCCGCAAATCATACCTAAGCTCCGCATTATGGTCGCAACAGGAAGGATCTTTCAATGACGACAACAAACACCAAAAACATCACCATCATCGGCGGCACTGGCTATGCCGGTTCGGCCATCGCGCGGGAAGCAGTGGCACGTGGACATAAGGTCACCGTGGTCAGCCGCAATGGCACTGCGGAGCCAATCGCAAACGTAAATTATGTCGCTTCGCCGGTTGCGCAGGCGGGCGCTTCTGTTGCCGGTGCCGATGTGGTGGTGGGCGCTCTTTCCCCACGTGCCGAAAATGCTGGCACATTGCGGGCCGCTTATGGCCAACTGGCACGTCAATCGGCCGATGCAGGTGCGCGCCTTGTGCTTGTCGGCGGGTTCTCGTGCCTGCGTCGCACGGCAGGTGGTCCTCGCATTCTCGATAGCGAAGGACTGCCAAGCGAAGTGCCTGCCGAGGTCGTAGCGGAAGCACAGGAAAATCTCGATGTGCTGAACGATTTGCTGGCCGATACTTCCGGTCTCGATTGGCTGTTTGTTTCTCCTGGCCTCGAATTTTCGGCCTGGTCGCCGGGCGAAGACCTCGGGCGCTACCGCATAGGAGATGATGTCGCGCTGTTTGACGAAAGCGGCAAATCGGCGATCAGCGGCGTTGATTATGCGCGTGCCGTGGTCGATGAGATCGAGAACCCCACCCGACATCGTGCCCAGATCGGCGTTGCCTATTGATCAGCGCAGCAGGATAATTGCCCACGCAACGGAGCGATTCCAGCAAACGTGCCCTACATTTGCTGGAATCGCGACCAATCAGAGGCATGAACCTTTCCAACGAACGCACCCGGCGCAACTACATTTTCAGATGTGGCAGTGGGGTAGTGCGCCGACCCGATACGCGAACGCCGTAGGATGGGTGCTTCAAAGGCGAACGGCCGCTTTCAGGTTTTAGCGAACCGGTAACGAACGTCTTCGATGGGGTCGAAAACCGCCTCTCGGGCAATCGGCCAATTTGTGTGCGCGGTGTGATTTATGAATCGCTCATTGCCTCTCTGCCCGGCGACTCGCCGACATCTTCAACGATCTCCTGCCGAAGTTTCGGTCCCTGGGCCAAGCGCCGTCCAAGGGCCGCGATGAACGCCTCGTAGCGCTTCCCGACCATGGCGCGCGCTGCCTGGGCTGCGGGCTCGGGCAGCGCCGGCGTCGTGTTGAGCCAGAACCGGATGAATACGGCCATGGTTTCGACGGAGATCCCGATGTCGCGCTCCATGCGGTTGAGACGGCGATCGATCTGGTCGAGGCGTTTGGCGACCACGGCTTCACGCCGCTCCGCGTCGTCCGGCGACAGGAAGGACGCGATGGCGGCCTCTGCGATCAGGGAGAGCGGTTGTTCGCGTCGGCCTGCATAGTCCGATAGCGTCGCCATGATGTCGGGGGCGAGATAGACGGAAATCGGCACCTTCCTCTTGCGTCCGGGCATGGTGCTACAGCTCCATGCCGTCATTGGGATCGAGCGAGACCTGGCGGGCAACGCCGCGCATGACGCGGGTCAGCCGCTGGTTGCGCGCGGCGTCGTCCTCTGTGTCGTCAGGCAAATCGATCTCAAACTCATTGTCGATCGGCGCCTTCTTTTCGATGGGCTTCACCCGGTTGAGTTCGGGCTGATGCCGACGTTCGGACTCGGTGGAATCCTCTTCACCGTCACCGCTGGTCGTTGGCGCAGCGTTTTCGGTCATGTCCGGGCGCGCGGGGATCGGCAGCTTGCTCCAATCGTCGGGCCGACCTTCAGCAGGCCGCGCCAGCCCCGGCGGTGACATGATGCGTTCCTTGAAGCGGGCATCTTCATAGTAGCGCGCCTTCTTCGCCCGGATCGGCGGCGTCCCGGCGACCATGACGATCTCGTCGGTCGGCGGGAGCTGCATGATCTCGCCTGGTGTCAGGAGCTGTCGCGCGGTCTCCGAGCGCGACACCATCAAATGGCCGAGCCAGGGCGAGAGCCGATGCCCGGCGTAGTTCTTCATCGCCTTCATCTCGGTCGCGGTTCCGAGCGCGTCGCTGACCCGCTTCGCGGTCCTTTCGTCGTTCGTCGCAAAGGAAACGCGCACATGGCAGTTGTCGAGGATCGAGTTGTTCGGGCCGTAAGCCTTCTCGATCTGGTTCAGCGATTGAGCGATCAGAAAGCTCTTGAGGCCGTAGCCCGCCATGAAGGCCAGCGCGGACTCGAAGAAATCGAGGCGGCCGAGGGCGGGAAACTCGTCGAGCATGAGCAGCAGGCGATGCCGCCCGGCCTTCGCTTGCAGATCCTCGGTGAGACGGCGGCCGACCTGATTGAGGATCAGGCGTATCAACGGCTTGGTGCGGTTGATGTCGGACGGCGGCACGACGAGGTAGAGCGTGGTCGGGAGCTTGCCGCCCACCATGTCGCTGATCCGCCAGTCGCAGCGCCGTGTCACCTCGGCGACGACAGGGTCACGGTAGAGGCCGAGAAACGACATGGCGGTGGAGAGCACGCCCGAGCGTTCGTTGTCCGATTTGTTGAGCAGCTCGCGCGCGGCGCTGGCGATGACGGGGTGCGGCCCTGCCTCGCCGAGGTGGCTGGTCTTCATCATCGCGGCAAGCGTCGACTCGATCGGGCGCTTTGGATCTGACAGGAAAGCGGCGACGCCGGCCAATGTCTTGTCGTCTTCGGCGTAGAGGACATGCAGGATGGCGCCGACCAGCAGGGCATGACTGGTCTTCTCCCAATGGTTCCGCTTTTCGAGCGAGCCTTCGGGATCGACCAGGATGTCGGCGATGTTCTGGACGTCGCGGACTTCCCATTCGCCGCGGCGCACCTCGAGCAGCGGATTGTAGGCCGACGATTTGGGGTTGGTCGGGTCGAACAGCAGAACGCGGCCATGCCGGGCGCGAAAACCGGCGGTGAGCTGCCAGTTTTCCCCTTTGATGTCGTGGACGATGGCCGAGCCCGGCCAGGTCAACAGGGAGGGCACGACCAAGCCGACGCCCTTGCCCGATCGGGTCGGGGCGAAGCAAAGCACATGCTCGGGGCCGTCGTGACGGAGATAGTCGCGATCATAGCGGCCAAGCACGACACCGTCGGGACTGAGCAGGCCCGCGGCTTTCACCTCGTCCTTTCCGGCCCAGCGGGCGGAGCCGTAGGTCGCCGCGCTTTTTGCTTCGCGGGCGCGCCAGACCGACATGCCGATGGCGACGGCTATGGCGATGAAGCCGCCCGACGCCGAGATCATCCCGCCCTTGGCGAAGACCTCCGGCGCGTAGGCGTCGTAGAAATACCACCACCAGAAGAACGCCGGCGGATAGTAGATCGGTAGGCCGAACAGGGAGAACCAGGGCGCGCCGAGCTGCGCCTGAAAGCCGAGGCTCCATGCGACATATTGCGTCGCCGCCCAGGTGGTGAGTAGTACGATGAGGAAGACGACGGCGATCTGGCCCCACAGGATTTTGGTCGCGGACATTGCTGCGGTCCTTTCTTCTTAGGTGATTAGAGGCCGAGCCCCCGCTTGCGGCCGAAGCTCCAGTCGACACCGCCGTCGCCGCGGGCGACCCCGGAGACGTGCTTGCCGAGCTGGCTCTCGAGGGACGGCGACCAGGGCACGAGCTGGAAGCCGAGGCCGTCATCGATCATCGCGAAGCGGCCGGATGCGAGCGTCATGCGCTGGCGATAGGTGCCGGCGACATATTCGCCATTGCCGGCCGCTTTGAACGGCTGGCCTGTCTCCTTCGCCAGCCGGTCGGCAACAGCGCCCACCTCGCGGCGGCGAAGCGTCTCGATCAGGTTGCGGCTGAAGATGACGCGGCGGCCTTGCTGCTCGGCGAGACCTTCGTGGACCAGCTGCTCCGCCCGTTGTCGCATCGCGTGCCGCACCTCGGCGCCGAAGCCGCCCTCCGACATGGCGACGGGTTCGCGGGCGATGGACTGCCGGTCGAGCCAGGTCGCGCCCGAGGCGTTCACCTGATGCTGGAGATCGAGATCGGAGCGGACGGCAAGTGCGACGCGGCGTTCGCCGCGAGCATCTTCGAACGTGCGCAGCTCGACGATCGACCCCGGCGCGCTGTCCCCCGCCGCATCGAGATGCGGCAAGCGGATGTGGTGGGTCCGGCCATCGACGCCGTCGACCACGGCGTAGGCCGTTCCCTTCAGCTCGTCATCGAGGCCGCGCTCGACCAGACGGCCGATGACCGGCACATCGAGGCTTTCCCCTGCCAGGACGTAGTTGCCCGAGCCGCGGTCGATACCGCGTTCGGTGAGTGCGCGGTGCATGCGCTTGATGATGTCGCCGCGTTCGCCGAGCTGGCGCAGCGTCACCTCAGCCTGATCGTCGATCATCCACTGGCCAGGTCCGACTTCACTGGCGAGGCCGAGGGCTGCGAGTTTGCGCAAGCGGCCCACCTTCTCGACGGCGTAGGCGTCGGGCTGGCGGCCGACCTCCGGGGCGACATCGATGACGCCGGTCTTTCCAGCGTCGCGGACAAGCTGCCGATCAAGCTGCGTCCAGCGCTCCGCCTCGATCTGGCGTTCGAGCGTGCGGCGAATATCGAGATCCGTACGCGGGCCAAGCTCTTGTGTGATGAGGTCACGCGCGCGATCGCGCATACCCTCCTTGATGTAGTCGCGCGAGATCACGAGGTCCTGGCCGTCGTCGCGGACGCCGCGCACGATCAGATGGACGTGAGGATGCTCGGTGTTCCAGTGATCGACCGCGACCCAATCGAGCCGCGTGTCCAGGTCCCTTTCCATCTGGCCGACAAGATCGCGGGTGAAGGACTTGAGGTCCGACATCTCCACGGCGTCGTCCGGTGAGACGATGAAGCGGAAATGATGGCGATCATCCTCGCATCGCCCGGCGAAGGCGCGGTCATCAGCTTCCTCCGTTCTCGGCCCGAACAGTCGGGCCTTTTCTCCATCACGGGTCACGCCATCGCGGCGGAGATAATCGAGATGCGTGCCGAGCGGCGCGGTGCGGCCGGAGTGCCGCACGACGCGGGCCTTGATGACTGCGCCGCGCGTGCGCGCGGTGATGAAGCGGTTCGCCTGGATGCTGGCGCGCTGGCCTCGGCCGAAGCGCGAGCGATTAGCGGCAACGACGCGCCCGGAGCGCGAGACGCCGCCGCCCGCCTTCTTCGCGGCGGCCAGCGCCTGCGCGACGAAAGGCCGAGCCGACTGTGCGCGGGTCGATCGGATGCGCCCAGGCCGAACACGAAACTCGTGGTCATCGGCCATGACGCGAGACCGCAATGTGCGAAAAATCGCGCTGATACAGGCAATTGGGCGTCAGGCGCACATTGCCGATGAGCACGGCAATGTGCGGAGCGCGCCAAAATATCCTGCAAAAACAACCGCCCGACCGCCGCGCAATGTGCGGCCTTTTATCCTGCCATCGTGCGGTTGTTGTGCCTGCCTCTCCCCCTTGTGCCCTCCATGTCACGCCGGAATGCGACAGAGTGCGAAGGATACTTCCGCAGCTCATCGGGGCGTCCCCCCGTCAGAGCGAGCGACCACGGTCGGGGCGTTCGAGTCTTCGGCGGTATCGGGAGCGCGCCCCGCGACGGAGGAGCGGCTGTCGTTCGACCGCGCGTTTTCCGATGGCGATGTTGCCGAACGATCGTCGGCGGAACGCACGACGAAGAGCGGCGCTTCCCGCCAATCCGGCGGCGGTGGCGGCGCAACCGATGGCGCGCTCGCCGGCGATGTCGCGCCTAGCTGCGGAGCCAGCAGCGCGATGTAGGCGCGCGTTTCGGCGGGCAGGGCGCGGCCGGTCTGGACGTATTCGTCGTAGCGGCCAGGCCCCGCATTGTAGGCGCCGAGCATTGCGGGGATCGTGCGATAGCGGTCGAACATTTCACGCAGGTAGGCAGCGCCTGCGAGGATGTTGTCGCGCGGGTCGTAGGGATCACGCCCGAGCCCATAGCGAACGCGAAGCGCGGCCCAAGTATCGGGCATGACCTGCATCAACCCCAGCGCGCCGGCCGACGATACCGCGCGCACATCGCCGGCGCTTTCGGCGCGTTTGACGGCGACGATCCAGTGTTCGGGAATGCCGAACCGCTGCGAGGCTTCGGTGACGAAGGCCGCGTGCGGATCGCCAGCGACCGTGCGCGCTGCCGACACGGACTGGGCAAGAGCGGCGTCCGTTGCGCCCGCTGCGAGGGCCAGGCCGGAAAGGAGAAGGAAGGCCATGCGCCGGACGGCGTAATGCCGCCCGCGCGCATCCCGATGGCTCATCGTTGGACGGGGACCGGACATCGGTCAGTCCTTCCCGGCGCGGTCGCGCGGGCGCGACCAGTGCAGCGACCAGGCGTTCCCGGCGTCATCGTCGCGGAACAGATTGGCGCGGATCGGCTGCGGCAGCGCAGGATCGTCGATCAGTACGGCAACGTATTCGCCCGCGCGCTCGCCGGTGCGTTTCCAGCCCGCCCCGATTTCGGGGCCGGCTTCGGCTTTGCCATCGTCGCTGGCGTGAACGCGGTAATCGGGCGCGTTCTCGGCATCGGAGGGCTCTGCCGGCACGATGACGACGTCGCGGAAGAGCGTGAACGTCTCCAGCTTGCCGGCGAAGCCCGTGTCCTGGCGCGTGAATTGACCAATCTGAGGCATGATGACTTCCTTTGCGGCGGCGTTGGGAAAGCCATCGGTGGGCGCCGCCCCCGCCGATAGCGAGGTGTTCATCGCGTCGCTGCGCGCCATTCGAAGCGGCCCGTTCCGTCCTCGTCTGTCCACAGGGGGACGGCGCGGCCGATGATCCGGTCAGTGGAGGTCAGGCCGAAATAGCGACCGTCCAGGCTGTCGCGGACCTGCCAGTTCATGAGGAAGACTTCGCCGGTCGGGATACGGCGGCAGCCCTGCCAGACCGGCAGGTCGCGCCCGGCGCGATCACGCGGCAGCGCATCGCCCATGTCGACGCCGTCGATCGTGATGGAGAGGTTCGAGCGGCAAACGGTCTGCCCCGCAACGCCGAGAATGCGCTTCAGCAGCGGGACGCCTTTGGGAAGATAGCCGCGTTCGGCCATGAAGGTCGCGAGCGGCTCGGGCGCATCGACGGCAACGAGATCGGTGACGTCGAACGGGCCATCGACGTCGATCGTGTAGAAGCCGATGGGGGTGCTCGCCGATGCGTTCCACAGGAGCTTGATCGGCATCGGGGTGAGCGCCGGATAGCTGATGCCCGTGGTCGCGAGAGCCATGACGAGGAAGAGACCGGCGCGGGTCACGACCGCGTCCTCCTGCGCAGGAGGAAGGCGCGATGCTGGTCGAGCGTATAGGGGCGCGGCTGATGTCCAGCCGCCATCCGGTTGTGGACGTGCCGCCAGTGTTCTGGCGAAACGGCGTCCGCCTCGATGCCGATCGCTTCGATGGCATCGACGTGGCGCAGCACGTCTTCGACCTTCGGCCATCCGTCGATCCTGAGCAGGATTTCACCGCCCGGCCGGACGAAAGGCAGCGTCTGGTAGGGCTCTCCGGGCTCGACCGCGCGCACGATGTCGATGCGCGAGATGATCGTGCCGAAGTCGTTGGCTGCCCATCGCACGAACGCGAATACGGTGTTCGGACGGAAGGAGATGACACGCCGGCGGCGGTCGAGGATCTGTTCATGCGCCTCACGGCCGAACCTGATCCAGTATTCGATCTTCTTCTCGATCCACGTCAGTTCGACGTGGGTCATGCTGTCATGGGGGAGCGCTGACGGCAGCGGGCCGCCGCGCATGCGGGGAGCCGCAGTGCCGGTCATGTGGGGTCTCCTGGTGTCGAGGGGAATTCACTCGCGAGCAGCTCGCGCAGCATGTCGGCGACGGTGACGCCGCGCCCGAAGGCGGCGATCTTGATCCGTCCGCGCAGTTCAGGCGTCACATCGATGGTGAGCCTGGCGGTGAACGCAGCGACGTCAGCGGCGCGTGGTGCGTTGTCCGCAGCCTTGATCCATTGGTCGGGATCGGCGGGGCGCGAGGCGAAGCCACGACGCGGGGATCGTTCGTTCATTGTGCGCCCCCGTCGATCTGCAGATGCAAGAGTTCGTCGGCGAACGCCGCGATCTCGCGGGTGGCCGATGTCGCATCGGCGAGTTCGGCGACCAGGCGGCCGGTCTGCGCGGCGGCGGCGAAGGCGATACGTTGGCCGATGGTGGTGGCGAGCAACGGTGGATCGTGATCGGCCAGGGTCTCGGCGGTCTCGCGGGCCAGGACGGTGCGCGCACCGCAGCGATTGAGCACGAAGCGGGCGACCAGTTCCGGGCGATAGACGCGGGCTTCGCGGAGCAGCGCCAGCATCTCGGCCGATGCCCAGCCGTCGAGCGGCGACGGCTGCGCCGGGATCAGAACGAGGTCGGCGGCGAGCAGCGCCGAGCGCATGAGGGCTGCGACACGCGGCGGGCCGTCGATGACGACGTGGTCGACATCGCGGGCCAGTTCCGGCGCTTCGCGGTGGAGCGTGTCGCGCGCCAGGCCGACGACGCCGAACCGGCGCGGCAGGCCCTCATGGCTGCGCTGCTCAGACCAGTCGAGGGCCGAGCCCTGTGGGTCCGCGTCGATCAGCGTGACGTGCTGACCGCGCCCGGCGAGTTCGCCGGCAAGGTTGAGCGCCAGCGTCGTCTTGCCGACACCGCCTTTCTGGTTGAGGAACGCGACGATCATCGCGCACCTCCAGGCGGATCGAGGAGCGGAAGCTGATCGGGGGAAGCCGGTTCGCTCTCTTTCCGGCTCGTCTGAGCTGCTGGAGCACCCTTGAGCGGTGATTTGCCGGCGGCGCGGAGGCTCGCTGCGGCGGTGCGGATGAGGTTTTCCACATCACGCGCGCGCTCTTCAAAGTTAGATTCTTGGTTAGATTCTAAGTTAAGGGCGCGAAGCCGCCCACGATTTCCAGACGTTAAGGCCGGACTGGGTTCCTGATGGCACGAGCCTCGGGTTCCCGATGGCACGATAGGTCGGGTTCCCGATAGCACGAGGCCGCCCACAGGTTTTCCACAGGCGGCCAGTGGCTCGAAAGCCAGCAGCGTGCGCCCGCCGATTTCCACCTCGAGCGACAGGACGTAGCCGGGCAGTGGTTGGCGCCGCACGATGTCGCGCAGTTCGAAAGCGAAGCGCTTGAACGGCGACAGGCTGCCGGATTTGACGTGGAGGTGGCGTAGGTCGAAGCGCCAGCCGCCGCGCTGACGGCCGCCGTGTTTGCGCACGATGCGGTAGAGCCAGCGATCAAGGCCGCCGGTGAGATCGAAATAAGCCGGGTCGATGGTGAGGATGAGCGCGTCATCGAGGACGGCCTTGTAGAACCAGTCGGGGACGATCAGCTCGATGCCATCAGGCCGTCCCTGGCGATCCGTGCGCTCCTGCCACTCGTTTATCCACGAGAAGCGGTGACGGCGGCCTTCGGCGGGCTGGCGGATCGACGTCGAGATGGTGGTCGATTGCAGCCGGTCGAGCGCGGCCTTGAGGCGCTGATAGTCGCGCATGGATGTGCCGCGACCAACATAGGTGAGGATCTCATAGGGGGTCGCCGCCATCAGACGCGAGGTGCGCAGGCCCGCGTCGCGGGCCTCGACGATCTGGCTGGCGGCCCAGATCAGGATGTCGGCGTCCCAGATCGTGGCCATGCCATGATCGGGAACGGCCTCTACCCGGATGGAGACGCCGCCCGCCGAAAAGTCGATCGGCGCTATGCGGTGCGATTTCGAGAGGGAGAAGAAGGGATAGGCCATGAGATCCTGCGCGTCTCGTGGCGCGAAGTCGCCGGGAAGCGCGCGAAACAGGTCGAGCTGCCCACGCTCCGAAGGGTCACGACGACGCACCACCATGAAAGGGACCAGCCACGATCAGCGTGCGTATCGGCCGGCGATCTGGCCGGTCGGTAGCGTCTGGCGCTTTGCGGGAAGCACGGAGCCGCGCGGATCGGACGTCGAGGTCACGGCGCCGCGCTCGGCCCAGGTCTCCAGATCGTCGACCGAATAGACGACGCGCCCGCCGAGTTTGTGATAGGCCGGACCAGTGCCGTAGGTGCGATGCTTTTCCAGGGTGCGCGCGGACAGGCTGAGAAATTCAGCGGCTTCCTTGGTCCGCAGGTAGCGTGGCGGGAGCGCGGCGGTATCGGGTCGCATGGGGCGGGCCTCCGTGGGGTTGCTGGGGGCCGCTGGCGATCAGCGGCTGACAGCGACAACGGTGGCGGAGAACCTCTGGCGGGATGGATGGGGGACTTGGGATGGCTAAATTCCCCACCCCTGTTGTTGGCGTAGGCTAGGTGCGCCGACGATGCCGAAGCAGGTGCAGATAGCCGCCATCGATGAGGGCCAATCCGGCTTCGGCGAAGGCGATCACGGCGTCCCGCAGCGGCGAGGTCTTCCAAGGGTCGGTATCGATCCGCGCCGCGCCATAGATTGCGATGGCGATGTCGCGATAGGTCGCGCCGTTCATGCGGCCGTCAGCAGCACGAAGTTTGAGGCGAAAGCGGCGGCGCTGCTCGGCGGTCATGCGCGTGTCGCGCAATGGCGGACGTTGGAGCCAGGCGCGCGCGAGGCGTGTCAGCGCATCAATGCGATCGAGGATGTCGTCATCAATGGGGACGACCGCCGCAAGCTGGTCGTGTGCGGATATGCCGGGTAGGAAGAGTAGCTGGAGGTCGTGCTTGGGAAGGCCGGCATAGGCCTCCTTCAGGGCCATCACGTCCCGCAGCGAACCTGTCGGCGAGGCTGTTTGAGCTGGACGGCAGAAAGGTCGGCCGTGCTGTCAGAAGGAGGACGGCGGGATCGCTCTGCGGCGACCACACCACCTGTTGCTGTAGGGCAGAACGACCTGGTCTTGCAGGGAAATCGCAACCCCCAGCGCTGCTGCCTGTCGTCAGGCAGCGGCTGAGCCTCGGCGCCAGCATCGACCAGACTGGCGTAATCGTCCTGATAAGGGCGGTATCTGCGAAGGCATTCCCAGGCGAGACCTTCGATCGGCAGTGTATCGAAGAAATCGTAGCTGCGGTCGTCTCGCCAGTTCGATGTATCGGGCCTCATCGCATCAACTCTCCCGCGTGCTGCGCGTAAGTCGAGCGTGTGATTTTTCGCGGCGCGACGAGGGTGTTGGAAGCCCGGAGGAGGGCATTGCGTGATGTCGAAAGGGCATCACACAGGTTCGCAAGCCTCTCAGCGGTGAGCCGGTCGCAGGAGGTGCCGATAGCCGGTGTGTGTCATCCAGCGGGCGCGTTCGAGATGGCTGTCATGGATGCGGCGGCAGCGTTCGGGTTCACGGGCGGGATCGAGGTCGAACAGCACCCGCACGGCTTCCTCCCAATGCGCGCCGTCAGCGGCCGCATCCAGCAAGCGCATGTATAGTTTGGCGTGCGACTTGTCGTAATCGGTGAGATCTTGCCCCGATGGCGCGAGGTCCTGGAATGGTGCGGTCATGGTGCAGACTCGGCGAATATGCGGTGCCTGTCTATTATCCATGTTTGATCCGAAATGGAGGCAGTGCGAATGATGAGGAATCTGGCTGCCCACAGGTCAGCGTAAGCCTGTAGATCGGTTCGGCTTGTTTCCGCGATCATCGACAAGCAGCACTCCTTGCCCTCGGTCGGTCGACAGGAAGACGATGCCGGCAGCTTCCAAGGCCCTGCGTGCCTGATCGCGCGTCGTCTCGTACACATCGAGCCCGCTTTCGGATTCGAGGCGCTTGAGCGCGGTCAGCGATAGGCGGGCCTTGTCAGCGAGCGTCTCCTGTGTCCAACCCAGCAACGCGCGTGCGGCCCGTGATTGTCGGGCGGTGATCATGCATGATCACCTCCCATCGCAACCGGCGCGCGCTCCAGAACTACGGCTATTTTAGTCGTATTGGCCCGTTTCTGCCAGCTCAAAGAGGTTGCCGAAGGGCCGTGTCGTGCTGGCGTCGATTTGCTGATTCGGGCAATCGAGGCGTTGTCGTCAGTGAAGCGAAGGTTCTGCGGGCTGGCTTTTGCAGTAAAGCTGGAGGGCCGCCTTCGGTGTGACCCGACTATTTGGGGCACTCATCTGCGATCGGGTGCGATTTGAGCAGGAAGGCGGCCCCGACCTTTCGGCCGGGGCCTTGTGACGCCGCCTCAGTCTGCGCGGCGGCCGTTGGGGCGGGACCAGATCAGCGAGTAACCTTCACCGTCCTCGTCATCGAAGAGGTTGGCGTAGATCGGAGCGTTGAAGCTCGGATCGTCGAGCTTGAGGCCCAGATAGTCGCGGCCCTCGTTGGAGCGCTTGGACCAGGCGGCGCCGATCTCGGCGCGGCCGACCAGGACCCGGTGGCTGGGGGCGTTCTCGCCGCTGGCGCGCAGGTCGGGGACGATGCGCACGCCCTTGGCCTGGACGCTGAGGGTGACGATTTCGCCGCCGAATTCGTTCGAGCCGGTCTTCTTGAAGGTGCCGATAGTCGCCATTGTAAGTCTCCGTTTTCCGTTTCGAGCCCGCACCATTGCGGCCTCGATGGCGATCGACCGGACGGAGGCGAGCGACGACACATCGCTTGCGACCGCAGCAAAGCGGAGGATGGCGCAGGCGCGACTTTGTTGTTTCGCGAGGAATGACGGCGTAGCCGGCAGGGGAAGAAAGTCGGGGCCAGCCGTTGTGGCTTAGGCGCTCGAGGCAAAGCCGTCCTTCTGCCAGATCAGGCCATTGAAGAGGCCGTTTTGGCGCGGGTGCTGGACGGATCGACGGCGGAGACGGCGGCGACCTTCGCATTGGCCCGGGAAGTCCGATCGGCGATCACAGGCGTAGACCTCCCTCGAACAGGCCTGCGCTGCGTATTTCGCCATTCCGCCAGCTCTGACGAAACGCCTCGACGCTGAGGGTCTGCCGGCCACGGTGTCGTTGCCGCCCCGACGCGCTCCATCGTTCCGGGACAGGTGGGCGCAGCCGATGCTTCGCGATGCCGCTTCCCCATCGGGCGACCAGATGGCGTGGGGGACAAAGGCATGTGCCGCTGGATCCCGCCGTGATGGGCGCTGCGGGTTTAGGCGTGGGACACATGCCCGGCAGACGGGTCGGAGGCCGCCATTCCAGTGATGCGCACGAAGGCGACGATGCCGACCGCGATCGCTCCGATGACAGAGAACACGGTCTGCCATGTCTCCGATGGCATGGTGTGTTTCACGATGCCATGGGTGGCATGGAATCCGGCGACGACGGCCGGGGCGACGAAGGCTGCGGCGATGAGCAGGCGTGCCCACGTCGGACGGACGGTGGCGAGCAGGAATTGGCCGATGCCGAAGGTCAGGCCGGCGGCGACAAAGCCGACGACAATCGCGCCGAGCCAGCCCGCGCCGGTGCCATAGGCCCATGTGCCGGCAGTCACGCCCGCGAAGAACGGAAGAGCGAACACCGCAAGCGTGAAGAGGAGCCAGCAGAGGAAACCGATGGCGGCGATGCTGAGGAGAATGCCGATGAAGATCATGGTGGTGTCTTTCGTCAAATGTCAGACGGACGCGCCTCCACCACCACCACGGCGCACATGCGAGATTAGCAGAATTCGAGCCGCGGGGGAGCAGAAGCGTGAAGCGTCCGCCGACTTCGCGACCCGGTTCGCCTCATGAGGCGAAGGGGTCGATTTCGCCGACGATGGCGTTTTCATCGCCATCATATTCCGACGTCGGGGTGACGGAGAGCGTGCCGTCTCCGGCACGATAGATGACGATGGCCGCCATCAGGGTGGTAGCGAGGCTGAAGGCGAAAGCGTGAGCGGTTTGGAAGGACATCGACCTGGCTCCTGTTTGAGCGGAGGTCCATCCCCCGCTGACAGGCGCCCGAAGAGTTCGGCCGGTGGCCGCAATCACCGTGCAGGCGAAGCCGGAGCGGCGGCACGCTATGCGTAGTCCGACCCTTTACGGGTTGATGGCGTCAGGCCATCGGCTGAACCCAAGGATCAGCGTCTTGAAGCGGGGGTGATCGTCCGATCAGGAGACCGGGTTGTCTGCTTGCCGCGAGGGCTGTTGCCGCCGGCTCGGCTGGCCTCACCTGCGCTGCCGGTGGCCGGATGTCAGCGCCCGGCCTTCCAGGGATCAATGACCGTGACATTCGCGGCCTCGAATGCGCTGTTGTCGCGCGTGGCGACGGCAAAGCCTTTGGCGGCTGCGATCGCCGCGATATAGCCGTCGGGAGTAGGGAAGCCTTTCCCGGCCGTTCGGGCTTTGACGGCGAGATCCGCATAGCGGCGCGCAGCATCGACATCGAACGGGAGGACGCGGTCTGCGAACAGTTCCATCACCCCATCCAGGGCTTCGGTGAGACGCTCCTTGCGCTTGCCCTCGGGGAGCGCGCCGATGCCGAACATCAGCTCGGCGATGGTGACGCTGGAGAGAAAGAGCGTTTCCGCCGCCTGCTCGTCGAGCCATGCGCGCACGGCCTCGTCGGGAGCGGGCTTCATCGCCTCCGATACGACATTGGTGTCGAGGAGGATCATTCGAAGCTCATCGGCTTGGCGGGCGTCTTGTCACGAGCCTGGTCGAGGGCGTCCACATCTTCATTGGTCAAGCCGAGACGGCGGCTGCGTTCCGCGAGCGCCGTGCCGAGCCGGAGGCGCGTATCGGGGCGGACAGCCATTTCGAGGATGTCGCGCATTTCCGCTTCGGCGCTGCGGCCGTGCTGCGCCGCCCGCACCTTGAGGGCGCGGTGCGTCGCGTCGGACAGATTCCTGATCGTAACTGCGGGCATGATAGCGCCTCCTGCAAGTTTGATAGCGGTGATAGCACAATATAAGAATTGCTATCATTTTTCAAGGCGGCTGGTCCCGGCGGCGCTTACGCGCCGCTCGAGCCGAACCGATAGACCGGGATACCCATCTTGCGCGCCTTGTCGGCCAGGTTGTCCTGAATGCCGGTGCCGGGGAAGATCACGACCCCGATCGGCACGATGCCGAGCATCTGGTCATTGCGTTTGAAGGGTGCCGCCTTGGCGTGCTTCGTCCAGTCCGGCTTGAAGGCGACCTGCGGCACCTTGCGGCTGTCGGCCCAGCGGGAAGCGATCTTTTCGGCGCCTTTCGGCGAGCCGCCATGCAGCAGCACCATGTCGGGGTGCTTGGTATGGATCTGATCGAGCTTGGCCCAGATCTGCTTGTGGTCGGCGGTGTCGCCGCCCGAGAAGGCGATCTTCGGGCCGGCGGGTACGAGTACCTCGGTATCCGCGCGCCTCCTGGCGGCGAGGAAATCCCGGCTGTCAATCAGCGACGCGGTGAGGTGGCGATGGTTGACCCGTGATCCGGTGCGTTGCGACCAGGGTGAGCCGGTAGCGACGAGGTAGCGTCCAGCGGCGGCTTCGCGGAAGGTTTCCATGCCGTCGCGGCGGTCGATCAGGTTCATGCCGATGTCGATGAGGCGCTCGAGCTGGAGGGACTTCACCTCGGAGCCATCCTGTTCGCGCTGAAGCTGCCTTTGCGCCTGCTCGTTGTCGTCGAGCTTCTGTTCGATGCGGTCCACGGCACGGTGGAACATATTGACGGTCGACCAGAGGAGATCGGGGAGATCGAAGTCGAGGCTGGTGTCGGTGATCGTGGCGACCAGGGCGTCGAAGATGTCGGCGACGGCGCCTTCGATGATGCGGTCTTCCGGTGGCGGGCGCTGGTCCAACTCGTCTTCGGAGGGGCGATAGCCGTGGAGCTGCAAGTCCTGGATCAGATGATCGGTCGGGGATGACTCGTGGTGTGGTTCGTAGTCGTCGTGCTCGCTCATGGGATGCTCCGTCGGCAAGGACCGCGACCGTCGCGGCCTTCATGGCGACGAAGCCGTCGGGCGGGACGGACCTGCACCCGGAGCGAAGCGTAGGGCCGAAGCGCCAGCGGAGGATGGCGAAGGCCGGCGATTTTGTTTCGCGATGGAAAGGCGCGGGTTCGGGGTCCCCGCGCGGCCTGCCGCGTGGGGTGGACATGCGCCGCCGGAAAATCGTCGGCCGCAGCCATTGCCTTGTCCGGCCCGGCTGATGGCCGATCGCCCTCTCGAAGGCCGAGGCGCGGTCCTTTTGCCGTCACTGGCGCATCGTTGCGGGCATGGCGGCTGTAGCCGCTCCCCAATCCTTTCCGGCTAAGCGGCCAGGTTCATGAAGCGTGCGACGTCGTCTGAAGCGAGCTGCCCTCGAACGCCTCCCCGAAGCGCATCGATACCGAGCCGCCGCAGATCCTCGTTGAAGTCCCCGAATGCCGGCGACAATGGGATGGCCTCGATTCCCTCGGCGTTCGCCCGTTCGATCAGTATGTCCCGCGCGCCGTCACCGGCCGGATCGTCGTCTCGGACGATATAGAGCCGCCGCAAAGTCGCCGGGAACAGGATGGCGGCCAGATGTGCTGCCGAGAGCGCCGGCGCCATCGCCATGTCGGGCAGGACCTGCCGGAGCGACAGCATGGTCTCGATACCTTCGCCTGCCGCCATCACGCTGCCGGGCGCACCGATGCGGACGGCATTGCCGAGGAGATCGCCCATCGCCTTGCGCGGTGTGTCGATGGGGGCTTTGTCGGAGCCGTCAGGCGCAAGCCAGGTGCGGTGCGCGCCGGTGATCTTGCCAGCGAGGTCGGTGACGGCGGCGATCATGGCGGGCCAGGTCTCGGTCGGGCCATCGTCGGGCTTGTAGTAGCAGCGGGGGTGGAAGCGCAGGTTTGCGGTTCCGTGCAAAAGCGTAATGCCGCGTCCGCGCAGATAGGTCTGCACAATGGTCCCGGTGATCGGTTGCGTCATGGCGATGAGACGGCGTGCCGCCTCGGGCGACCCCGATGGCGCTGGCGCCAGTCTGCGGCGTGATGCCGGTTCGGGTTCGGGATGCGGCAGGCTGAGGAAGGTACGCGCCTCTTGAGCAACGTCTGCGAAGTCGATGAGGTCGAGCGATTCCCGGATGATGTCGAGAAGGTCGCCATGTTCGCCGGTGGCGGCGTCGGTCCATTTGCCCGCTGGTCCCTTCGGTGTGTCACGCAGGCGCACGAACATGGAGCGGCCTGCGGCATTACGAGCATCGCCAACCTGCCAGTAATTGCCCTGCCGGTGGCCGTTGGAGAGATAGTGGCGGCAGACCGCCTCGGCCTGTCGGCCGAGACGGTGTGCCAGTTCAGAAGCGTCCCGCCGAGCCATCACGCTGCCTCACGCTCGCTGATCCGCTCGACCGGATAGGTGGCGAGCAGCTTGCCGATGATGGCGGGACCAGAGGCATCGACCGGAACGAAGAAGCGCAGCTTCCACGAGATGATCTCGCTGAAGAGGCCATAGGCGCGCAGGCGATCCCGCATGGTGTCGGTGAAGCCGGACAGTTCGATTCGGTTCGCGCCCATGACGCGCGCGCGGCGAAGCTGGAGCCCGCTGGCCAGGTCGAGGATGGTGCGACCATCCACCAGAGCGGCATAGGCATCATCGCTGCTGAGATTGGCCGTTCCCGTCGAGGCGGCATTCATGGCCCAGGCGGGCGAAACCCGCCGCCCGATGATGCGTTCGCCATCATCGGTCTGGAGCCGATAAACGCGCGTCGACTCGTTCGGCAGGCGCTTCCACACCGGCAGGAGCAAACCGCTGACCATGTGGATGGCGCCATCGGTATAGGCCGGCACTTCGGCGACTTCACGTTGCCAGACCGCTGCAAAGCTGTCGCGAGTGGCTTCCTGCCAATGGCTGTCTTCCATCATGGCGAGGCTTGCGTGGTGCTGTTCCATCGGCCGGATCAGGCGGACACGGCGCTCGATCTCGCCATCGTCGAGCATGATGGACGGCGCCGGCACCTGGACAGCAGCGCGTCCCGACCGCGCGTTGATGAGCAGCCGGGCATGCGGATCGTCGAGCCAGTCGAGCGCCATATCGAGCGTGGTTGGCTGGTTTCGACGACGCTCGGTGATGGTGAGCAGCCGCGTCTGTGCGCCCGTTGCCGGATGGGTGTAGATGGTCGTGCGCTCAGCGACGATGAAACTCTCCGCCGTCAGCGTTTCCAGCCCGACATCATAAACGCCGCTGGCGATGGCTCCGGCCACCTTGGCGTCGAGCAATTGCTCGAAGGCGGTGAAGAGGATGCCCTGAAGCTCGATGGTCAGCGCCAGCAGGCGGTTGAGGAACGTGGTGATCGGCGGCAACTCGTCCTTGATGCCGTTGTCATCGGTCAATTTCAGGCCGGTCGCGGACTCGAAGCGACCCAGCGAGCAACCCTCGACCTTGCCGCGAACGATCAGGAGATAGAGCTGCCGCAGCGCATCGCGGGCGTAGCTCGATTCCAGATTGTCCTCGGGCCGGAACAGACCCTGGCCTCCGGTCTGGCGCTGACCGCGCGTGATCGCGCCCAGCGTATCGAGCCGACGTGCGATCGTGGACAGGAAGCGTTTCTCGGCTTTGACGTTCGTGGCGATCGGGCGGAACAGCGGCGGTTGCGCCTGGTTGGTGCGATTGGTGCGGCCCAGACCCTGGATGGCGGCGTCGGCCTTCCATCCGGGTTCGAGCAGATAATGCACGCGCAGACGCTGGTTCTTTGCTGACAGTTCGGCGTGATAGCTGCGGCCGGTCCCGCCGGCGTCGCTGAACACGAGAATGCGCTTCAGGTCGTCCATGAACGCAGCCGTCTCGGCAAGGTTGGCGGATGGCGCGCGGTTTTCGACGGCGAAGCGTTCGCCTTTGCGGACGATGCGCCGGGAGCGGCCCGTCACCTCGGAGACCATATCTGTGCCGAAGCGCTGCACGATCTGGTCGAGCGCCCCCGGAACGGGCGGCAAAGACGCAAGACGTTCGATCAGCTCGTCACGGCGCAGGGCAGCTTCGCGGCTCTCGACGGGGTGGCCGTCGCGATAGACCGGGCGCGAGGACAGATTGCCCTCGCCATCTGTGAACGGCTCGTAGAGCTGGACCGGAAAGGAATGGGCCAGATAGTCCAGAACATATTCGCGCGGCGTGATGTCGACGCGAATATCGTTCCATTCCTCTGTCGGGACTTCCGCCAGCCGGCGCTCCATCAGCGCTTCGCCGGTCGATACGATCTGGACGACAGCGGCGTGGCCATCATTCAGGTCACGTTCGATGGACCGGATGAGCGTGGGCGTTTTCATCGACGTGAGCAGATGGCCGAAGAAACGCTGCTTGGCGGACTCGAAGGCCGAGCGGGCGGCGGATTTGGCCTGCCGGTTCAGTGTGGCTCCCCCGCTATCTGGGCTGCCGGTGATGTTGGCCGCCTGCATCGCGGCGTCGAGATGATTGTGGATTACGGCGAAGGCGCTGGCGTAGGCATCGTAGATACGTCGCTGCTCGTCGGTCAGGGCGTGCTCGATCAGCTCATATTCGACGCCATCGTAGGAGAGCGAGCGGGCGGTATAGAGGCCCAGCGCACGCAGATCGCGGGCGAGCACTTCCATGGCCGCGACACCGCCGTCTTCGATCGCCTCGACAAATTCGGCACGGGTGGCGAAGGGGAAATCCTCACCGCCCCACAGGCCGAGCCGCTGGGCATAGGCGAGATTGTGAACGGTGGTCGCGCCGGTAGCCGACACATAGACGACGCGCGCGTTGGCCAGGGCGTGCTGAAGCCGAAGGCCCGCGCGTCCCTGCTGCGAGGCGGCAACGTCGCCGCGTTCTCCCTTGCCGCCGGCGGCATTGGCCATGGCGTGGCTCTCGTCGAAAATGATCACTCCATCGAAATCGGAGCCCAACCATTCGACGATCTGCCGGACGCGGGAAACCTTCTCACCACGGTCGTCGGACCGTAGCGTGGCATAGGTTGCAAACAGGACGCCTTCCGACAGCGTGATCGGCCGCCCTTGCGGGAAGCGCGACAGCGGCGTGACCAGCAGGCGCTCCATGCCGAGCGCGGACCAATCGCGCTGCGCGTCCTCGATCAGCTTGTCGGATTTGGAGATCCAGACTGCCTTGCGGCGACCGCGCAGCCAGTTGTCGAGGATGATGCCGGCAGATTGACGACCTTTGCCGGCCCCGGTGCCGTCGCCGAGCATGAAGCCGCGCCGAAAGCGCACGGCGTTTTCGGCATCGGGCTTGGCCGCCTGCACGAGATCGCAGGTCGCATCGACGGTCCAGGAGCCAGCGAGGAAGTCCGAATGGGCTTCGCCGGCATAGATGACGGTTTCGAGCTGGGCGTCCGACAGGAGATCGGTGATGTTCGCGGGCAGCATCGGCCGATAGGCGGGCTTGGGCGGTGCAACGCTCGCCATGGCCGCCGACTGCACGAGCTTGGTGGGGTGCGCCTGAGAACTGGCAATACGGATCGACTGCAATCCGTATTCTTCATAGATCGCATCCGTGAGGTGGGCGCCTTCCGGCGGCGTCCAGTCCATCGTGTCGTAGGTGAGTTCAACGCCCTGCGGGTCCATGGTGGAGCGTGCGGCCGGACGCTCCGTGGCGGTGCGCGCGAGATTACCCCGCACGGTGCGGGGCGCCGAACCCGACACGGGCGGCGCGATGTCGGGCAGAGCGACCGGCAGGCGCGGTGGAATCTGCGCTTCGATCCATGCGAGCAGTGTGGCGACGTCGGGCGCGAGGCCAGCGGACAGGGGAAACGCGGCCGGGTCTTCGGCCGGCAGCTTGTCGATGACGGTGAGCCGCGTTTCGATGCTCGTGCCATGCTTGGCATAGACCGAGCCGTGGATCGCCGCGGTGAAGACGACGCGGCCACGCTCCTGAAGCCGAACGAAGGTGTCGCGCCAGGCCGGTTGCTCGGGGCCGAAGTTCGCGCCGGTGATCGTCACCAGACGCCCGCCATCGGCAAGCCGCGCCAGGGCCGAAGCAACATGACGCGCAGCGGCGTCGGCGACCCGACCGGAGACGTTCGCCATCACCGAGAAGGGCGGGTTCATCACGATTACGGAAGGAACGGCGCACGCCGGAAGGTGGTCGTCGATCTGGGCGGCGTCACACCGCGTGACGGCAAGGGCTGGAAAGAGCTGGCCAAGTAGATCGGCGCGGGTTTCCGCCAGTTCGTTGAGGAGCAGCGAGCCGCCGCTGATCTCGGCGAGGATGGCGAGAAGACCCGTGCCTGCCGACGGCTCCAGCACAATGTCGTGCGGTGTGATCGCGGCGGCCGCGATAGCGGCGAGGCCGAGCGGGACCGGCGTCGAGAATTGCTGAAGCGCCTGGGCTTCCTCGGAGCGACGGGTGTGCGTCGGCAGAAGGCCGGTGATTTTCGACAGGGCGGAAAGCCGTGCAGCCGGAGTGCCGGCTTTACGGAAAAGCGCCCGTCCGTATTTGCGCAGGAACAGGACGGTCGCGCCTTCACAGGCTTCGTAGGCCGTCTTCCAGTCCCAGGCGCCGCTCGTGTCGGAAGCGTCGAAGGCCGTTTCCATGGCGATGCGGAGATCGGCGTTGTCGATCCGCTGGCCGCGTTCGAGCAGGGTGAGGAGTTGATGGGCGGCGACGATGATGGCGGACGCGCGGGCTACGGGCGCAGCCGGAATGGCCACGGGCGACATGATGTTCATGGATCGGAACCTCGGGAGAGCGGGAACGGGAAGCCCGGACGGCGCTCTCTCTCGACCGCACGGACTCAAACCCGTCCCGGCGGCCCTCTCACTCTCGAACACGTCGCTGCCGACATGAAAGAAGCGCCTCGGCCGAGCGGCAGAGGCGCTTTGAGGGGTCAGGCCCAGTGTCCATCGGTGATCTCGCGGGCGACGAGCCTGCGCGCCTTGCGGATCAGGTCATCGCCGCTGGTGTCGATGTGCCCGAAGAACCGGGCGCGCGCGCCGTTCGCGGTCCAATCGGCATAGGCGCAATATTCGCGAGCCTCGGCCCGGAAGGCCCGCATGTCGCTGGCCCAATGGGGCTTGGGTTCCACGACGACGGTGACGCCGTCTCTGGTTTCCAGCCAGGGGAGAGACCGCTCGGCGGGCGGACGCTCGTAATCGGCGGCGAAGATGGCGTCGACGTCCATCATGACGCTTCTCCGGGCGTGCCCGGATGCATGAAGCCGCCAGGATCGCCGGGGTCGGGCGGCAGATAGGCGTCATAGGGATCGCCGTCGGCGAGGTGGCCGAAAGGCGTGAAGACGAAATCACCACCGTCTCGTCCCACCGCGCAGATGACGTAACGCGGAGAGCCGGTCACGGCATCGAGGCATTCCATGAGCGCAAGGTTGCCGTCACCGGCAGCGCGCAGCAGCGTCTGAAAATTGCTCTGGGCATAGGAAGGGATGCTCATAGCGGGCCTCCCTCGTTGGAGAGGGTCTGGTCGAGCCAGCCATCGGTGTAGATCCAGCCCACGGTCTCTCCGGTGGCGAGATCGAGAACATGCGCACCGCCGCCGAAGCCATCGAGCCGGCGCTTCGAGCAGGTGTTGGCATATTGGAAACCCCAGCGACCGGTCAGACCGAACTCTGCGGCGCAGCGCTTCACGAACTGGATCAGGCGCTCGGGATCGCTGGTGACGTCGTCGTGCATCCAGAGCTGCGTGCCGCCATGCTCGGGCTGGATCGAGAGGAGGAAGCCCTCGGAAGGCGGTTCTTCCGATGCGCCGGCCTCGGAGAGGCAGTTGTAGAGGTCGAGCGCGCGGGCGGCGTTCTCGGGCGTGCCGACATCGAGCAGGCACGAGAAATGGGTGAAATAGTCGGCCATGACAGGCTCCTGAGACGAGAATGCCCGGCCCGCGCGGTACAGCCGCGCAGGCTGTCGAGCGTGGGACCGGGCAGTGTGGAAGATCGGGGTGAGATGCGCGGGACGAACGGCGCCGCCCCGCGCGATCCGCGCTATTCGGCGGCGACGGCGTGCTGGACTTCATCCTCGTCGGTGTCTTCGTCCTCGCCGTCCTCGGTGAGGAAGTCCGGCAAGGCGGTGTCTGCCTCGGTATCGGCCTGATCGTCGGGACCAGACTGATCGCCATTGATGGACGCGAGGCGCAGCGGCTCGGGCAGCCAGCCGCTGTCGGCCAGAAGGCGCTCGGCTTCCTTGGCCATGTCGCCCTTCTTCATGTGGTCGATGAGCTGCGCAGCCCGCTCGCCGGCGCCTTCGCGGACGGCCTCGAGAATGCGGGGCTTGGTCACGCGGCCGAGATAGTTGCTGACCGTGGGCTTCCAGCCTGCGGCCACCATGTCCATGCCCGTAGCCCGTGCGAGCCGGTCGGCCTGCGCCAGACGCACGTCGAGGCCATGCTGGCTGACGCCCGAGCCGGAATAGGGGTTCGGACGTTCGAATAGCGCATTGACGCCGTAGCTGACGCAAAGCGCCAGAAGCTCCAGGCGCGTGCCGTCATCGAGATCTGTCAGCCATGCCCAGAGCGCCTGATCGTCAGCGGGGATGTGGTCCCCCCAGCGTTCGTGGCGATCGTTGACCGCCTGCGCCGATGGGCTGTCCTTCAATTCCTCGGACTGCGCCGAGAAGAAGATGTGGCGGACATTGGCCTCGAGGCAACCGGACGCGTTGGTGTGGATGAAGGTGTCGCTCAGAAGCTTGTGCAGCAACATGGTCATGGCGACGTGCGGATGTTCCGCCAGCGTGTTACGCAGCGCCAGGGTGCGATGGGCGGTCAGCTCGATCACGAGACGCTCGGGCAAGGGCTTGATGCCGTCCTCCTCATCGTCTCCGGGCTCGGCGGGCTTGCCACCGATGGTGATGACCGCGCGTTGGACGGCCGGCGTATCGGGCTGGTCGCCCCCGGACGCCTCGCCATCGGGCTCGGCCTGGGGCTCATCCTCAGCGCGGACATAGCCGCGGTCGATCGACAGCGAGCCGTCGGCGTCGAGGCTGACGAAGGCGCCGGCGATTGCGATGTCGGCCTGATTGTAGCTGACCGAACGGTTCTCGAAGGCCTCAAGGGCCTGCTCGATCTCGCCGAGACGTTGATCGATCGCGTCGGGCAGCTCGTCGGCCTCGGAATATTCCGCTTCGATCCGGTCATATTCCTCGCGCAGCGCTTCGCGGGTCGCACGCTCCTCGTCGGTCAGATCGACCGCAATGGCGGAGAGTTCACGCAGGCCGTGGTCGTGGCCATAGGGGAAGCTCACCGCGACCTCGATCCACTTCCAGCCTTCCTCGGCGATCTGATCGGCGGTGGTTTTCAGCTTTTCGGCCACTAGGCGGTCGAGCAGGGTCGGGTCTTGCAGCCAACCGCCGTCGTCGGACTGGAACAGATCGCGCAGCACGACGCCGCCTGCGGCCTCATAAGCCTCGATGCCGATGAAGACGGCCCGTTTGTCCGAGGCGCGTATCGCGGTCTCGGTCAGCATCCGCCGGATCTGATAGGGCTCCTTCTGCCAGCTATCCTTGATCGCGTCCCAGACCTGCTCCTGACGGGCATGGTCGGGGCTGACGGTGAAGGCCATGAGCTGTTCGAGCGTCATGCCGTCATCGGCATAGATTTCGAGCAGGGTCGGCGAGACGGAGGTGAGGCGCAGGCGCTGCTTCACCACGGTGACGCTGACGAAGAAGGCGGCGGCGATGGCCTCCTCGGTCATGCCCTTGTCGCGCATCGCCTGAAAAGCGCGGAACTGGTCGAGCGGATGGAGCGGTGCGCGTTCCATGTTCTCGACCAGCGACACTTCGTCGACGAGGATGTCGCTGTTGGCGTCGCCGATGACGCAGGGCACCGTCGCCGTCTTGGCCAAACGCTTCTGCTTCACGAGCAGTTCGAGTGCGCGATAGCGGCGACCGCCGGCAGGCACTTCGAACATTCCGGTCTCCGCGCCATCGGCGTCGAGGACGGGACGGACATGGAGGCTCTGGATGAGGCCGCGCCGGGCGATGGACTCGGCCATTTCCTCGATCGAGACGCCGGCCTTGACGCGGCGGACGTTGGACTGGCTCAGCACCAGCTTGTTGAAGGGGATGTCGCGCGCCGACGACAGGGTGATCTTCTGGATGGCACTCGCCATGTTCGTTACTCCGCGACGGGCGGCCGGGAGACTCTCTCTCGACCTCCAACCCGTCACGAAGCGAAGCGCCGCCCTCTCGCTCTAAGAAGGGCAGCGCCGCAGAAGCGGAAAGGCGTGAAGCCGGAGACCTGCTTTCCCGCCTTTCCGGTATTCATATTCGATCACGCCGCCTGCCGTTCGTCGCCGGCCATGGTGTCGTCCTGGCCGAGATCGGCGTCGGGCAGGAAGCCGAGCAGCCAATCGGCCGCCTTGCTCGCCTGGGAGGCGGCGCGGACGATGGCGCGATTGTCCTCGCGCAGCACCTCCAGCCAGGCGCCGATATAGTCGGCATGGCGGACGGTGGGCACGATGCCGAGAGACGCGCAGCAGAAGGCCGCGTTGATCTCGGCCACCAGCTCCTCGAAGGCGTATTTCTTCGTGCCGAAACCGCCGGTCAGGTCGCGACCGAGCCGGGAGGCATGGCCGCTGGCGTGCCCGAGTTCGTGCAGGGCCGTGCGGTGCCAGTTGATCGGCTCGAAATAGGCCTGCGGCGGCGGCACCTGCACATAGTCGTGCGCCGGCACATAGAAGGCGCGATCGCCGCCGATGCGGAAATCGATGCCCGTCGCTTCGATCAGAGCCTCGACGCGCGGCTCGATGAGGCCAGGCGGCGGCGGTGGAGCGATGGCGGCGATGTTGTCCGGCAGGCCGTCGCATTGCGCGGCGTTGAAGACGGTGAAGCGCTTGAGGAAGGGAATCGCGGCGGCGTCCTCGCCGGTCTCGTGGGCTCGGCGCTTCTCGTCCTCCGGCGTGAAGCGGTCGGCATAGACGACGGTCGTGCCGTGCTCGCCCTTGCGGACATTGCCGCCCAGCGACAGCGCCTGGCGGAAGGTGAGCCAACTCTGGCCGGGGAAGCCGTGCTGGATCACCGCCCCCCAGAGGATGAGCACGTTGATGCCGGAATAGTGCCGTCCGGTCGCAGCGTTGCGGGGCATGGCGAGCGGCGCCTTGGCCGCGGCCGATCCCCATGGCTGGACCCAGGGCGCGCGGCCCGCCTCAAGCTCAGCGATGATCTTGTCGGTGATGTCGTCATAGAGGCTCGCTCGGCCTGAACTGGCGCGGGCGCCGTGGTTTTTCCTGAACATCGCGGTTCTCCGCGACGGGCGCCGGAGACCTCTTCTCCAGCCCTCAACCCGTCACGGGAAACCCCGTCCGCACTCTCACTCTATGGGGGGCGTTGCGGGGATCTCCCCGCAGAAGGGGTCGGGCGAGACCCAAGGCTCGACCGCAGGGGAAGGCTTTCCCCCTTGTCCCAGCTTTCCGTCCCGGACGTGTTTCCTTGAAAACTGTCAGAAAACTGCGTATGTTCCTGACAGGAGAAAGACGATGACACGGCTGACCGAACAGATTCTGTCGCATATGGCGGGTTTGCCCGAGGGCGCTTCTGTGTCCGCTAAGGGGCTGCTCCATCTCGGCAATCGCGCCGCGGTGGACCAGGCCTTGTCGCGTCTGGCCGAGCGCGAACAACTCATCCGGGCTGGGCGCGGTGTCTATCTCCGCCCCGTCGCCAGTCGATTTGGGACGCGCGCGCCGTCGGTGGAACAGGCTGTGGAAGCCCTTGCCAGCCAGCGTGGCGAGACCATCGTCTCGAACGGTGCGGCGGCCGCAAACGCCCTTGGCCTGACAACGCAGGTGCCGGTTCGCTCGGTCTATCTGACCTCCGGGCGCAGCCGGAAGATGAATCTCGGCAAGCAGGTCGTGGAATTGCGCCATGCCCCGCGCTGGCAACTGGCTCTGGCCAACCGGCCGGCGGGAGAGGCCGTCCGGGCCTTGGCTTGGCTCGGCCCGGAGAAAGCCGAAACTGCGCTCAGGACATTGAAGCGAAAGCTGCCGCCTGGCGCCTTTGGCGAATTGGTGGCGGCCGCGCCGCAGCTTCCGACATGGTTGGCGCAGAGTGTCGGGAAGGCGGCCTATGGCTGAAACCTTCCTGCTCCTCTCGGCTCAGGATCGCCGCGACGCCCTTGGCGTCGCGGCGGATCGTTCGGGGCGGCCCGCGCATCTGCTCGAAAAGGACGTCTGGGTGGTGTGGGCGTTGAGCACGCTCTACACGGCGCCGCTTGGTGAACATCTGGTGTTCAAGGGCGGCACATCGCTGTCGAAAGCCTATCAAGTCATCCATCGGTTTTCGGAGGATGTGGATTTGACTTACGACATTCGGGCCATCGCGCCCGACCTGGTCGGGGACAATGGCGAGGGCCTGCCGAAAACGCGAAGCGAGGAAAAGCGCTGGTCCAGCGAGGTTCGTCGCCGGCTACCGGAATGGGTTGGCGCTGTCGTGCAGCCGGTGATCTCCGACGCCCTGGCAACGGAAGGTATGGCTGCGGCGATCCGCGTCGAAGGTGATCGGCTCTTTATCGACTACGAACCGACCGCAGTCGGATCGGGTTATGTCGCCCCCAGCGTCATGCTGGAGTTCGGCGCGCGGTCGACGGGCGAGCCGGCCAGTCTGCGCGATGTTGTCTGCGATGCCTCTGGCCTGATCGATGGCCTGATATTCCCGACAGCGCGTCCGCGCGTCATGCACGCCGAGCGGACGTTCTGGGAGAAGGCGACCGCCATCCATGTCTTCTGCCACCAGGACCGGCTGCGCGGGGACCGCTTCGCCCGGCACTGGCATGATGTCGCCCGGCTCGATGAAGCCGGTCTTGCGGAAACGGCCTTCGCAGATCGCGAACTGGCGAGCGCGGTTGCTCGCCACAAGTCGATGTTCTTTGCGGAGAAGGCCGCTGATCGCTCGCCAATCGATTATGCCGCGGCCGTCAACGGCGGCTTGCAACTCGTCCCTGTCGGCGATGGCGCGAAGGCGCTGGAGGAAGACTACATTCGTATGGTCGAGGATGGACTGCTCTTCGATGACGCAGAGCCGTTCGACGCGCTGATGGCGCGATGTATAGATATAGCTATGCGGGCTAACCGAATGGGAGCCTAAAGGGGGGCGGGCGTTGAAGATATTCTCGGTAGTGATCGAAAATTTTCGCGGCATCCAGTCGGCCAAACTGGTGCTGCCTGATCACGCCGTACTGATCGGCGACAACAATACCGGCAAATCGTCTGTATTCGAAGCGATCGATCTCGCCTTGGGGCCGGATCGGCTGAGCCGGCGACCACCCGTGGATGAGCATGATTTCTATCAGGGGCGCTATCTTCCCATCCCAAACCCCGATGCTCCCGAGGGCGCAGAGCCAGCTCCAGCTCCGAAAATCACGGTCGAGGTGACGATCACCAATCTGTCGCCCGAGCAGGAGGCGCGATTTGGAGCCAACGTCGAGTGGCTGAATACTGCAACCGGAGACTTCTATCAGGAAGCGAACCCGGCCGGGGTCGATGTTGCCGAGATCAAGGCGGCGCTGCGCGTCACATTCGTCGGTCAATACGATCCTGATGAGGATGACTTCGTCGGCAACAGCTATTTCACGCGCAGCCTTTCGGAGGATGACACGCCGGCATCGTTCTCGAAGAAAGACAAGCAGCACTGCGGATTTCTTTTTCTGCGGTCGTTGAGGACGGGGTCTCGGGCGCTCAGCTTGGAACACGGCAGCCTGCTGGACATCATCCTCCGGCTGAAGGAAATCCGGCCGCAGATGTGGGAAGGGACGATCGGAACGCTCGCAGCCTTCGATGTCGCCAGCGACCCGGCCATCGGCATCTCGGGCGTGCTTGAGAGCATCGACAAGGCGCTGAAGAAATATGTTCCGCGCGAATGGGGTGTGAAGCCGCATCTGAAGGTGTCGAACCTGACGCGCGAGCATTTGCGCAAGGTGATTACCGCGTTCATCGCCACGGGCGCGGGGGATCATGCCGCTCCCTTCTTCCGGCAGGGAACGGGGACGATCAACATGCTGGTGCTCGCAATGCTGTCACAGATCGCCGAGGACAAGCAGAATGTCATCTTCGCTATGGAGGAAGCTGAAACAGCTATTCCGCCATACGCGCAGAAGCGGATTGTCCATGAACTGCGCAAGCTATCGGCGCAGTCGCTCTTCACGTCGCACTCGCCGTATGTGCTCGAAGAGTTCAGCCTTGACGAAACCGTCATCCTCTCGCGATCAGACAATGGCCAGTTAATCCAATCCAAGATCGATTTGCCGGAGAGCATAAAACACAAGCGCTACCGGCAGGATTTCCGAACTCGGTTTTGCGAGGGGCTCCTTTCGCGCCGTGTTCTCATCGCTGAAGGTGCGACAGAGGCGGCTTCTTTCCCGGTCGTTGCGCGGCGTTTGGCGGAGCTTAATCCGGCCACCTATGTGTCTTTGGAGGCCTTGGGCGTCTGCGTAATCGATGCCGGAAGCGAGACGCAGATCGCCGACCTTGGGGCTCTATATAAAAGCCTCGGGAAGCGGACCTTTGCGTTGTGCGACAAGCAGTCCGATGCGGCCAAGGCTGCCATCGAGGCCCAGGTGGAATGCCTGTTCATGCACGACGAGAAGGGCATTGAAGATTTGATCCTCAACAACACCACGCAGGATGCTTTGGAGCGATTTGCCGATCAACTCGATTGGCCGCAGCATCTGCTGAACCAATATCCGAATCCTAAAGCACAAGCGGCGGCGGCGCTTGGATCTTATTTCAAGTGGTCAAAAGGCAATTGGGGAATAGCCGAGTTCTTGGCTCAGTGCTCTGAAGCCGAAATTCCGCAGTGGCTGCGCGATGCCTGCGCCACCTTGAAAGCACTGTGCGATCCGCCTCCACAGCTAGCAGAAGCAGACGTCGAAGGCGAAGACGATTTTGCCGATCTGTTAGGATAGGCGATTGTACGATGGTCGACCTAACCGAAACGCAGAAGGAAATTCTCCAGGCTGAGGGGCATCAGCTCGTCACCGGCGGTCCCGGTTCGGGGAAAACCACCGTTTCCATCCTCAAGGCGGCGAAGATCGCGCACGAGGATTTGAAGCCTGGTCAGCACATCCTTTTCCTCAGTTTCGCTCGGGCCACCGTTTCCCGCGTTCTTGAGGCGATCGACGAAGAAAGCGCGATTACGCGGGAGGAAAGGCGGCGGATCGAGGTTGATACCTATCACTCCTTTTTTTGGCGTATCCTCAAAACGCATGGCTATCTCGTCGGCTTCCCACGGCGGATGACGATCCTCACGCCTCCGAATGAGGCGATCGCGTTGTCTTCGGTGCGAAGCGGCTACAAGGCAGCCAAGAAGCTGTCGGACGCAGAAAAGGCTGAGAAGCGCGCAAAGGAGGAAGCTGAACGCATTCGTCTGGCGACCGAAGAGGGAAAGGTCTGTTTCGATCTATTCGCAGGCCGCGTAGCGACATTGCTACATGGCTCAGAAAAGGTTCGATCACTCATCTCCACGATGTACCCGTACATCGTCTTGGATGAGTTTCAGGATACCAGTGCCGATCAATGGCGGGTGGTCCAAGCTCTGGGCGCCAGCAGCACGCTGATTGCTCTTGCTGACCCGGAACAACGCATCTTCGATTTCATCGGCGCCGATCCTGAGAGGCTGAACCACTTCACGGCGGCTTTTGCGCCAACGGTTCACGATCTCGCCGGTGACAACCATCGGAGTAAGGGAACCGAGATTGCCCTATTCGGGAACGACATCCTGACGGGGAAATTTCGTCAGAACGACTACAAGGGGATCGATTGCGCGCTGTTCGAGTCGAACCCCAACCAGGCTTATGCCTCATTGGTCGGTCAGGTGTTGCAAGCTCGGAAGCGGTTGATCGAGACTGGTCGGAGCGATTGGTCGTTGGCGGTTCTCGTGCCGACCAAGAAAATGACCCGGATGGTATCGGATATTCTGCGCGAGCCATTTGGCAATATCCCACCGATTTCCCACACCGCCGCCGTCGATATGGAAGGCCCGATCTTGGCTGCCGAGATTATCGCCTTCCTGCTCCAGCAACGCGGGCATGAGAGATGCTTCGACGAATTTGTCGAGCTGATGTGCAGCTATTTTCACGGTCGAGGTGGCACGGCGCCGACCAAGGGCGACATGGACGAGGCGATGCGGTTCCGGAAGGCGCTGTCCAAGTGGAACGAGTGTCTAGCGAAAGGACGGGCAACGCCTGGTAACAGCGTCTTGCAAGGAACCTATGCTGTGCATCAGGCGATCGCCGCACTGACATTCACGGGTGATCCGGATGTAGATTGGATCTCGGTACGCGACGTACTGGATGGTGGGGCCTGTGAGCGGCTGAAAAACGTCGCAAAGGACGTCCGTAATGTCCGTCTGCTTGAGCGCGGTACACAGCTCCGTCAGGGGTTGGCGCAGGACTGGCGTGACGTCGGCTCCTACGGCAACGCCCTTGCGATCACCCGCCAGTCATTTGTTCAGGAGCATTTCGCAACAGCCCACAAGCCTGAATCTGGCGTCGTGGTGATGAACATGCACAAGGCGAAGGGAAAGCAATTCGACGAGGTTGTGATCTTTGAAGGATGGCCAAAACGGTTCAAGGGCGAAGTCGTGGCCAATCCTGATCGGATCGTCTCCGGTAATGTCCATATCGGGGTGATGGCTCAGGCGCGTCAGAATTTTCGGGTCAGCGTCACGCGCGCAAAGGTACGCACGACGATCATGACACCAAGGGATGACGTCTGTGTTTTGCTCAGACCCGAACCGGCGTGATCGAAGCCTCTGGGTATGAAGTGCAAGATGACCACAACTTCTAACCACCTGGAGTCCATGGCGCAGACGCTAGAGGCCACCGGGGATTATCGCATCCTCCGGCGCCTCAAGCTGCGCCCTCGCATCACTCCGCCACCGGGCACGCCGGTGCGCCTCGGCTTGATGGTCGATGTGGAGACGACGGGGCTCGATCCTCAGCGCGACGAGATCATCGAACTCGCCATGACGCCGTTTACCTACGGTCTGGATGGCGCGGTGTTCAGCGTGGAGGAAAGCTTCCAGGGCCTGCGTCAGCCGAGCGAGCCGATCTCGCCGGAAATCACCGCAATCACTGGAATCACGAGCGAAATGGTGGCCGGCAAGGTTATCGATTTTGCCGAGGTCGCCAGATTCGCGGCGCCGGCCTCACTCGTCATCGCGCATAACGCGGCGTTCGACCGCCGCTTTCTTGAGCGTTTCAGCGATGTGTTTTCGACGAAGCCGTGGGCCTGTTCGTTCAGCCAGATCGATTGGGCAGCAGAAGGATTCGAGGGCGCAAAGCTGGGCTATCTCGCTCAGGCCGCTGGCTTCTTCTATGACCGCCACAGGGCGATGAACGACTGCCTCGCGGCGATTGAGCTGCTGGCGATGCGGCTGCCCCGATCCGGCGTTACGGGTCTTAGTCTTCTCCTGGACGGCGCCCGTACCGCCGCTTGGCGCATCTGGGCGGAGAACTCGCCCTTCGACCTCAAGGATGTTCTCAAGGCGCGGGGATACCGCTGGAACGGCGATCCCGGCCCGCAGCCGCGCGCTTGGTACATCGACGTTCCCGAAGTGCAATTCGAGGCCGAACTGCGGTTCTTGAGAACGGAGATCTACCGGTATGAGGCTGATCTGCCGATCCGGCGGATCGACGCCTATGATCGGTTCTCAGACCGTATTTGAGCGCGGCCAAAGGTCAGGCTAACGCTTGCCCCGGCCGTACCCGTTGCCGCCCTCGACGCTCCCCGCCGCTTTCAACATATCTCCGATGGAGCGCCCTCCGATCCGGCAGGTGGCGACCACACGGTCGTAGGACTGGTGGTTCGCGACGCACTCTGCGTTCCGCCCCATGGCGACCCTTTCGAGCGCGGCCTTGGCGGCGGGGCCGGTGGGGGAGTGGAGTTCGGGTGCGTAGAAATCCTCCAGCCGGATTTCCACCCAGTTGGCCACCCCTTGGCCCACCGCTACGCACATGGAGTCGCCGTCGCCGACGTAGACCACCGTGCCGGAGAAGTGTGCGCCACGGTGGAGATAGGACGGCATCGGGCCGCGGTCGGGAATCGCCTTGCAGGGATCGGCTCTGGCTGCTGTTGCCATGGTCAGAGCCCCCAACAACGCTAGGCCGATTGTGATCCGCATGGTCGTGTTCTCACTTCCTTTTTGCGCACGACCGTGCGGTGACAGTCGGCGGCTTTGATGATAGGACTACGTCGTGAAATCGGTGGCATGCACGGATCGAGTCGAATTGTTTCCTGCATGCCGTGCTTGACGATAGTTCCCGAAAGTACGGTTTTTCGGGGTTTCTCGAAAAATCCAACAATATCAAGAGCCAGCCATTTTGCCGGAACGGCTGACGGTATATTGCTGTGAAAAATATTTTTTATGACGCCATTTCAATGCGTTATGCTGACCATCAATAATCGAGTGGGAATGAGCTCCGTCTCGACGTTCGCCGGCGCCTCTGGCGAACATCTTTTCATCCGGGCGCATGTGGGCGCAGCGGGGCCACACACGCGGCGTCCCCTTTAAGGGAGGGGCGCTCTGAGCTGATCCTGCGGTCGGCGCATCCCGCCGAGGCCTATATCGGATGGGTCTCCGGACCGGCGCGGGATCGTAGGCTCGTCGGGGGAGGGGCGTGGCTTCCGCGCGACCTCCACCTCCCCCAAACGCCGTTTAGCGCGCGAAGGTTAGGCGGCTTTCTCGGCGGGGTTTTCCTCGCGCTCCGGCGCGGCGTCGGGCTTCAGCACCACCATGGGCGTGCGCGCCGTCTCGTCGACGCGCACGCTGAAGATGTCCGGCCGCGCGTAGTGTCCGACCGGATCGAAGTCGAGCTTCGCGCCGATGATGTCGTCGATGTCGACGTCGGCCGTCAGCATGCCTTCCTCGTCCACCAGCGGGCCGGCCAGCACGTCGCCGAGCGGCCCCACGATGACCGAGCGGCCGTGCATCATCCAGGCGTCGGGCTCGGCCTCGATGCGGCTGGCGTAGTCCTCGGGGAAGTCCGAGCGGCGCATCACCTGGCACGCGCCGATCACGAAGCAGCGGCCCTCCATCGCCACGTGGCGCATGGTCGAGATCCAGCTCTCGCGGTCGTCCGCGGTCGGCGCGGCCCAGATCTGGACGCCCTTGGCGTAATAGGCCGCGCGCATCAGCGGCATGTAATGCTCCCAGCACACCGCGCCGCCGACGCGCCCGAAGGGCGTGTCCATGGTGGTGAGCGTCGATCCGTCGCCAAACCCCCAGACGAGGCGCTCGGAGCCGGTCGGCATCACCTTGCGGTGCTTGCCGATCTCGCCGGTCGGCGAGAGATAGAGCACGGTGCAATAGAGCGTGCCGCCGTCGCGCTCGATCACGCCGACCACGGCGTGGATGTCGAGCCGGGCGCAGGCCTGCGAGAGCGCGGTCGTTTCGGGGCCCGGCACGGTGATCGCGCCCTTGACGTAGCGGGCGAAGTCCGCGCGGCCCTCGGGCGTGCGGCGGCCGATGCTGCAGCCGAAGTCGAGCCCTTTCGGATAGCCGCCGATGAAGGCCTCCGGGAACACCGCGAGCGAGACGCCCTTCGCGGCGGCCTCGGTCAGAAGTCCGATCGTACGCGCCGTGGCGGCCGCGGCGTCGAAGGGAACGGTGGACGCCTGAACGGCCGCGACCTTCACCTTGGTCATGATTTTTGTGTCTCTCGGATGGAAAGGGACAGGTCGGACGCGGCCCCGGACCAGACGGGCCGGGACAGGTCGAAGACGTCGCGCGTCCGCAGATAGGCGGTCGGTCCGTGCATGCGGGCCACGAGGTCGAGCGCCGCGTGGTCGACGCGCGGCCGCGCCGGATCGCCCGTCAGGACGCGGGTCGCGAAATGGGCGCGCAGCACCTCGCCGACGAGGAGCCACTGGCCGGGGCCGGTCTCGTGCTCGTGGATCAGCCGGCATTCGAACGCCACCGGCGACGCGGCGATGCGCGGCGGCCGCACGGCGACGCTCGCGATCGTCCGGAGCCCGGCGAGGTCGAGCTCGTCCACGTCGGGCGGCGCGTCGACGCTGGTGGCGTTCATCGCCTCGGCGAGCGCGAACGGCGCGAGGTTCACCACGAACTCGCCGGTCGCGAGGATGTTGGCCGCCGTGTCCTTGGGCCGTCCGGGGCGCGCGAGCACGCCGAGCGCGACCACCGGGCGCTCCGAGCCGAACACGTTGAAGAACGAGTAGGGCGCGGCGTTGACGGTCCCGTCCGCGGCTTGCGTGACCACCCAGGCGATCGGCCGGGGCAGGATCGCCGCGGTCAGCAGCCGGTATCGGTCCTCCGCCGGCATCGCCGAGAAATCGAAGGTCCGCGTGGCGTCCGGCGCCTCGCTGGAGGGCGCCGGATCGGGCGGAGGTGCGGTCGGTGCGCTCATTGCGTGTTCGGTCCGGCGAGGGCCCGCGCCCTCGCCGGAACTCGCCTCCGCTCAGCCGAGGATCTTCACGGACGCCGGATCGAAGTTCGCCGCGGCCAGCGCCGCGTCCACCTTGGCCGCGATCGTGGTGTCGACGAACTTCGCCACATCGGGAAGACGCGGCAGCAGCTTGGCCTCGACGCCCCATTTGGCGAGCGTTCCCATCCGGGCGATCTGGTCCGGCGAGAGCGCCGCCTTGATGTCGGTCACGGCCTTGGCGCTCCAGGCGGGGTCGTAGCTCGAGGCCTTCTGGAGCACCGGCTCGGGAATGTTCTTCGCAGGCTCCAGCGAGCGGAACCAGCCGTTGACCAGATCGTGGTTCTGGCTGGCGAAGAACAGCGCCTCGGAGCTTGCGCGCAAGTAGCGCTCCACCACCTCGGGGCGGTCCTTGAAGAAGCGGTTGTTCGCGGTCAGCACGATCACCGGCGTGAGGTTCTGCGAGACCACCTTCGCGTGGCCGGAGTTTTCGAAGAAGCTGACGAACGGGTCGTAGGTGAAGAAGGCGTCGATGCGCTGGGCGCCGACGGCGTCCGCGAGTTCGGCCGGGCCGACGTTCACGAAGGTCATGTCGGTTCCGGGCTTCAGCCCCGCGCCGATCACCGCCTCCTGCGCGTTCTGGAACGCGGTGATGCCGAAGGTGCCGTAAACCTGCTTGCCCCTGAGGCCGGCGAGGTCCGTGATCCCGGACGTCTTGGTCGCGAGCACGGCGGAGCGGAACCTAGCCTGCGACGCGATGGTGGTGACCGGCGCGCCGACCGCCATGGTGGTGACGGCGGCGAAGTCCGACAGCGTGCCCACGTCGGCGGCGTTCGAGACGATCGCCTCGTTCACGGCCGGCGAGGCGTTGAGCTGGATCATCTCCATCTTGAGCCCGTTCCGGGCGGCGATGTCGGTGCGCTTCAGCACATGCGCGATCTGGGCCGAGACGGTGGTGGTGTTGAACCAGCCCATCCGGACCACGTCGGTCGAGCCTTGAGCCCGGACGAGCGCGGGCATGCCGAGCGCGGCGGAGCCGACGAGGCCGGCCGACAGCTGGCCGAAGCGACGGCGAGACAGCATCACGGTCACTTTATTCCCCCTTTTGCCATTCAGGCTTCAGCGTCTCCCACAGCGCGTTCACGGTGGAGACGAACCACGGATCGGAGCGCATTTCGGCGGTGCGGGGCCGGGGCAGCGGCACGAGGACCTCCTCGCGCACGCGGCCCGGACGCGGGCTCATCACCACCACGCGGTCGGCCAGGAACACCGCCTCGTCGATGCCGTGGGTCACGAACACCACGGTCTTCTTCGTCTCCGACGAGATGCGGGCGATCTCCTCCTGCAGCAACACGCGCGTCTGGGCGTCGAGCGCGCCGAACGGCTCGTCCATGAGCAGGATGTCGGGATCGGGCGCGAGCGCGCGGGCGATCGCCGCGCGCTGCTTCATGCCGCCGGAGATCTGGTGCGGGAACTTGTCCTCGAAGCCGGTCAGCCGGACCGTGTCGATCAGCCCGCGCGCGATCTCGGCCCGCCGCGCTTTCGGCAACCCCTTGGCCTTCAGGCCGAACTCGACGTTCTGCTGGACGGTCATCCAGCCGAACAGCGCGTAGTCCTGGAACACGACGGTGCGGGACGGATCGGGCTTCACGATCGGGCGGCCGTTCTGGAGCAGCTGTCCGCTCGACGCCGACTGGAAGCCGGCGATGATGTTGAGCAGGGTCGACTTGCCGCAGCCGGACGGGCCGAGCAGCGACACGAACTCGCCGCGCCGGATGCTGAGGGTGACGCCGTCGAGCGCGATCACCGGGTGGTCGGAGCCGGCCCCGTAGACCTTGCCGACGTTGCGGATGTCGATCTGGGTCTCCGTGGGCTCCGCGTCGGGCCCGGCGGGCGGCGTCAGAAGGGCGGTGCGTGCTGCTGCGGCCATGGTCTCGCGGTCCCTGTTCAGTTGCGCTCGGAGGGGGCCCAGGCGTTCACCCGGCGCTCGATCGTTTCGAGGACCGCCGACATCGCGAAGCCCACCAGGCCGATCGCCACCATGCCGGCCACGACGTTGTTGATCTGGAACAGCATGCGGGACTGCTGGATCAGGTAGCCGAGCCCGGTCTGGGCGGCGATCAGCTCGGCCGTCACCACGCACATCCAGCCGACGCCGAGCGCGATCCGGAGGCCCGGCAGAATGATCGGCAGCGAGGCGGGGATCAGCACGTCGGTGAAGAGCTGCCAGGGCGTGGCGCCGAGGCAGAGCGCGGCGTTCATCTGGTTGCGGTCGAGGCCCCGCACGGCCGTGTAGGTGGCCACGAAGGCCGGGAACACCGCGCCCAGGAAGACGAGGAAGTAGGAGGCCGAGTCGCCGAGGCCGAACCAGAGGATGGTGATCGGGATCCAGGCGAGCGGCGGGATCGGGCGAAGCGCCTCGACCACCGGCCGGACGAAATCGGCGACCGCGCGCCACCAGCCGCAGACGAGACCGAGGCTTATGCCGACGACGCAGGCGATGACGAAGCCGATCGCGACCCGCTGCAGGCTGGCGCCGAGATGGATCCAGAGCGAGCCGTCGAGCGCCATCTCCCAGAGCGCGCCCGCGACGGCGACCGGCGACGGCAGCAGAAAGCCGTCGATGATCCCGAGGCTGGTCAGCGCCTGCCAGAACGCGAAGAACGCCGCGAGGCCGAGCCCCGCGCGCACGGACCGGTCGGCGAGCAGGAGCGGGAGCAGGCGTCGTTTCGAGCGGCCGGGGGAAGCGGACGGCGCCGCGATCTCCGCCTTCAGTTCCATGAGCATGTCCGATCCCACTGGTCCGCGCCGTTCGCCCGAGAGGCGCAGCGCATGTGGCTGATGCTCAAGTCATGAAAGTGTCGGTCAAAACCGTCAATCTCAAAATGACGCCATGACTGGCTAGTCCGTAATCATGATGTTGTAAATTGAGTGGTTATGGGCGGCGGGTCTGCTCAAAATTTCATCCCATGGCGTGAGTTGTGTCGGAGTAATCCGACAGATGGACGCGCGCGGTGATATCGGACATGTTGCGCCGCGGTCGACAGAGCGGGGACGCGGGTGGATCTTGAGGAAAAGCTGGCCCGGATCGGCGTGTCGGGCACGCTCTACAAGCTGTACGTGGCCGCCATCGGCCTAGGCGGAGGCTCGGTCTCGGAGGTCGCGGCGCGCGCCGGCATGGCGCGCACCACGGCGCATGACGGGCTCGCCAAGCTGGAGGCGGAGGGGCTGATCCGCTTCGTCGACCACGGCAAGCGGCGCTTCGTCGTCGCGCAGGATCCCGGCATCCTGCTGGAGCGGGCGGAGGCCCGCCGGCAGATGCTCGAGGACGTCATGCCGACGCTCCGCTCGATGTACCACCATGAGAACGGCCAGCCGAACGTCCGCTTCCATCCGGGCCCGGAGGGCATCCGGACCGCGCTCTGGGACACGCTGGCGGGCGAGCAGAAGGAGCTCCGCGCGACGCTGTCGATGCGCGAGCTGATGGCGGAGCCCGGGCTCGAGGAGATGGAGCGCTTCCTGAAGGAGCGCGCCCGCCGCGGCATCTGGCTGCGCGTCATCCGCTCGGTGGAGCGGGACATCGTGCCGATCTGGCCGTCGAGCGTGGAGGAGAAGCGCGAGCTGCGCTACGCGCCCGCCGCCCACAAGCTGGCGATGACCTGCTTCATCTACGGCGCCAAGGTCTGCGTGATCTCCTCGGCGCGGGAGAGCTACGGCCTCATCCTCGAGAGCGCCGAGTTCGCGGCGTTCCAGGCCGCGATGTTCGACGCCATGTGGAGCATCAGCACGCCCGCGGCCGGGTAACCGACGGCCGTCCTCGTCGACCCGCCGTTCCCTTGGCCTCGCCGCGTCACGCCAGCAGGGAGGCGGCGGCGGTCTGGGCGATGGCCTCGTCGGCCTCCACCGTCGCGCCTGCGACGCCGATCGCGCCGATCACCGCGCCGGCTTTGTCGCGCAGCACCACGCCGCCGCCGAAGCTGATGAGGCCGCCATGGGTGTGCTCGAGGGTGTAGATCGCGCCGCCGGGCTGGGCCGCCTGTCCGAGCCGGAGGCTGTCGGTCTGGAACAGCGCGGCGGTGCGCGCCTTCTTCTGGCTGACCTCGATCGGACCGAGAGCCACGCCGTCCAGCCGGGCGAAGGCCACGGGATAGGCGGCCGCGTCGAGGATCCAGACGGCGACGGAGAAGCCGCCCTTCTCGGCCTCGGCCCCGGCGACGGCGATGAGCGATTGGGCGGTCGCGATGTTCATGCGTGCGTCCTCGATCCGAAAGAAAGCAAGCCGGAACACTATTCGGGACGCGCCGGAACGGAACACGCGATGTCCGGAAACGCGAAATGTTCAGCGATGCTGAACGCGCCGTCACCGCGTCTGTTCGGCTTCTTTCATCATCATCCAGGCGATGTCGGTGAGCGTGTCGCGCGGCAGGCGGGCGGAGGGCCCGCTGAGGCCGAGGGCGGCGCGAACCTCGCCGTTCTCCCGCCAGGGCACGGCGACGCAGTGACGTCCCGGCTGATGGGTTTCGAGGTCGAGCGCGAAGCCGACGCGCTCGACCTGCGCGATCTGCGCCCGGATGTCGGGCCCGAGCGCCTCGGCGCGGGTGGCGAGCACGCGCGCGCCGAGGCCTGGCATGAAGGCGAGAAAGACGAGGCCGATCGCCGAGCCTTCCAGGCGCTCGCGCTGGCCGATCGGGCAAGCGGCGCGCAAGGGCCGCCCGGCTTCGATCACGTCCAGATAACAGGTCTCGTCCCCGCTCGGCGCGGCGAGATGGACCGTCTCGCCGGTCCGTCGCGCGATCGCCTCCAGCGCCGGACGCAGGCGCGCGCGGAGAGCGCCGTCGTCGCCGGCGATGCGGGCGAGGTTCAGGATGCGCCCGCCCAGATGATAGCGCGCGTCGCCGACGCGGCGGCGGACATAGCCCAGCCCGTCCAGCGTCTTGAGGATGTTGTGCGCGGTCGTCTTGCCGAGGCCCGCCTGCTCGGCGACCTGCTTGAGCGAGGCCGCGCCGCCCTCGCGGGCGATGATCTCCAGGATGGCGACGGCGCGTTCGATCGACTGGATCACGGCGCGTGTCTTCCCCCGATGGCGTCGGCCAGGAAGTCGACGAAGGCCCGGATGCGGGCGGCGAGATGCTCGTGGCCCACATAGACCGCGTGGATGAGTTCGATGTCGTCGGCGTTGTGGTCTTCCAGCAGCGCCACGAGCCGGCCTTCCGCGATGTCCTTCGCCACATGGAACCCGCCGAGCCGGGCGATCCCCACGCCGTCGAGCGCGAACCGACGCAGGATCACGCCGCTGTCGCCGTGGGCGTTGCCGGTGACGACGCGGGTGGACGGCTCGCCGGTCTTCGGATCGCGGAACGGCCATTCGTCGAGGCTGCGCCGGAAGTTGAAGCGCAGGCAGTTGTGGCCGTCGAGGTCCTGCGGCCGCGTCGGGACGCCGTGCGCCTCCAGATAGGCCGGCGACGCCACGATGACGCGGCGGCTTTCCAGCAGCTTGCGCGCCTTGAGCGCGGAATCCCGTAACGGGCCGGAGCGGATCGCCACGTCGGTGCGCTCGTCCACCAGATCGATCACCGTGTCGGTCAGGGACACGTCGAGCTCGACCTGCGGATAAAGCGTCAGGAAACGCGGCGCCAGCGGCAGCAGGCAGCATTCGCCGAAGGCGACTGACGCGCTGATGCGGAGCTTGCCGCGCGGGGCGACGTCCGCGCCGGTGGCGATCAGCCGTTCGGTCTCGTCGATGTCGGCGAGGATGCGCCGCGCCCGCTCCAGATAGAGCGCGCCCTCCGCCGTAAGCTGGAGCGTGCGGGTGGAACGGACGAACAGCGGCGTGCCAAGCCGGTCCTCGATGCGGGTGACCAGCTTGCTGACGGCGGAGGGCGACAGGTGGAGCTTGCGGCCCGCCGCCGAGAAACTCGCGCTTTCGGCGGCGGCGACGAACACGCCCATCTCGCCGGAACGGCTGTCCATCCTGCGTCCTTTGAATTTGGTTCAAAGGCATTTTTACATAATGCCATGTTCATTCTCAAGTCGCGCCGCGGCATCCTGCATGTCCGATCGGGCCGCGCCGCGCGGCCGAAGGATCTCCACGCCATCCGCCTCGCATCCGGCGGTGGGAGGACGACGCATGCCCCTCGCGCTCTACGCTCTGACGATCGCCGCCTATGCGATCGGCGTCACCGAATTCGTGATCGTCGGCCTGCTGCCGACCGTGGCCGGCGATCTGGGCGTCAGCCTGCCGCAGGCCGGCCTGATCGTGTCGGTGTATGCGCTCGGCGTCACCTTCGGGGCTCCGATCCTCACGGCGCTGACGGGGCGTGTCGAGCGCAAGCCGCTGCTGCTCGGCCTGATGCTGCTGTTCATCGTCGGCAACACGCTGGCGGCGCTGAGCCCCACCTATGCGGTCCTGCTCGTCGCCCGCGTGCTGTCGGCCTTCGCCCATGGCGTCTTCTTCGCCGTCGGCGCGACCATCGCCGCCGATCTGGCGCCGGAGGACCGCCGCGCCTCGGCCATCGCCATGATGTTCATGGGGCTGACGGTCGCCATCGTCACCGGCGTTCCGCTCGGCGCCTTCGTCGGCCAGACCTTCGGCTGGCGCGTCACCTTCTGGGGCGTCGCGGGGCTTGGCGTGGTGGCCTTTATCGGCATCGCCGCGCTGCTGCCGAAGACCCTCCGCAAGGCGCCGCCGGCCTCGCTGCTCGATCAGGCCCGCGTGCTCGGCTCGGGGCGGCTGCTGCTGGTCTTCGCCATGACCGCGCTCGGCTATGGCGGCACGTTCGTCGCCTTCACCTATCTCGCCACGATCCTCGAAGACATCACCGGCTTCGCCGCCGGCCATGTCAGCCTGATCCTGATCCTCTACGGCGCGGCCATCGCGGCCGGCAATCTTCTGGGCGGGCGCATCGCCGACCGCGATCCGGTCCGGACGCTGACCTGGCTGTTCGCCGCGCAGGCGGCGGTGCTGGTGGCCTTCACCTTCACGGCGGGCGCGGCCGTTCCCGCGCTGGTCACGCTCGCCGCGCTCGGCTTCCTGTCCTTCGCCAACGTGCCGGGGCTCCAGCTCTATGTCGTCCAGCTCGCGAAGCGCCATCGACCCGGCGCGGTGGATGTGGCCTCGGCGCTGAACATCGCGGCGTTCAACCTCGGCATCGCGCTCGGCGCATGGATCGGCGGCCTCGTCGTCGGCTCCAGCCTCGGCCTCGGCGCGACGCCCTGGGTCGGCGGGATCATGGTCGCGGGCGCGCTCGTGCTGACGCGCCTGAGCGGGGCGCTCGACGGCCGCGCGGCCGCGGCCGAACTGCGCGCCGCGTGACGACCTGACGCTCGGGATCGAGCCGCCGCCCGACGCCGGCGGACCAGCCTCTGACCGCGATTTCCCGCCCGCTTTCGGCGCGACGGCGACGTCCCGCCCCAGCCTTCAACAAGGACCATGTCGATGAGTGACCTGTTCGCCCCGTTCGCGCGCGGCGGTCTTTCGCTGCGCAACCGCGTCGCCATGGCGCCGATGACCCGTTCGCGCAATCCAGACGGCGTCCCCAACGACCTCAACGCGCTCTACTACGCCCAGCGCGCGGAGGCGGGCCTCATCGTCACCGAAGGCGTGTCCATCTCCGCGACGGCCGAAGGCTTCCTGTTCATCCCCGGCCTGTACACGCCCAAGCAGACGGCGGGCTGGCGCAGGGTCATGGACGCCGTCCACGCTAAGGGCGGGACCATCTTCGCCCAGCTCTGGCATGTCGGCCGCGTCAGCCACGTGTCGAACCAGCCCGGTGGTCTCGCCCCCGTCAGCTCCACCGGCCGGATCGCGAGGAACGCGCAGGCCTGGGGGCGGACCGCCGACGGCCGGCCCGGCCCGGTCGACGTCTCACCGCCGCGCGCGCTCACGACCGGCGAGGTCTACGGCGTCATCGCCGACTTCGCGGACGCCGCCGCCAACGCCGTCTCGGCCGGGTTCGACGGCGTCGAGCTGCATGGCGCGAACGGCTACCTGATCGAGCAGTTCCTCAATCCGACCGTCAACGACCGCGCCGACGCGTTCCGGGGCGACACGCTGGAGGGCCGCGTCCGCTTTGCCCTCGCCGCGATCGACGCCGTCATCGCCCGCATCGGAGCGCGGAGGACGGCCATTCGCCTGTCCCCTTACGGCCGCCTGTTCGACATGGCGCATTACCCGGAGATGGACGAGACCTATCTCCATCTCGCGAGCGAGCTCTCGAAGCGTGATCTCGCCTATGTCCACCTGATGGACCAGACCTCGCGCGGCGCTTCGGGGTTTCCGGCCGAGTTCCTCGCGGCGTTCCGCGCGCGCTACGACGGCGTCCTGATCCTGGCGGGCGGCATGACCCGCGAGAGCGCCGAACGGCTCATCGCCGAGAACCTGATCGACATCGCCGCCTTCGGCGAGCCCTTCATCGCCAATCCCGATCTCGTCGCCCGCCTGCGCAACCGATGGCCGCTCGCGCGCGCCGAGCGCGACGCCCACTACGGCGGCGACGCCCGCGGCTACACCGACTTTCCCGACTTCGACCCCGGGGAAGCCGTCGCGAGCCCGAGAGGCCGATGAGCGCGTCCCGCCGCGCCGCGCTCCTGTCCATGATGGTCGGGGCGTTCGCCATCGGCTCCACCGAATATGCGAGCGTCGGGGTGCTTCCCGAGATCGCGGAGGATTTCGGGGTCAGCCTGTCCCGGGCGGGACTGGTCGTCAGCGGCTACGCGCTCGGGGTCAGCTTCGGCTCGCCGGTCCTCGCAGCCCTCACGGGAGGCCTGTCGCGCAGGACGCTGATGCTGGCCGTGATGGCGCTGTTCGTGGTCGCCAACGCCGCCGCCGCGGCGAGCGCGAGCTACGAGGCCCTCATCGTCGCGCGCGTGATCTCGGCCCTGCCGCACGGCGTGTTCTTCGGCGTCGGCGCGGCCATCGCCGCGAGCTTCGTGCCGGAGGACCGGAGAGTCTCGGCGGTCGCGATCGTGTTCGGCGGCCTGACGGCCGCGGTCGCGGCCGGGGCGCCGATCGCGACCGTCATCGGCCAGCGGTTCGGCTGGCCGACGACCTATTGGTTCGTCGCCGCCATCGGCCTCGTCTCCCTGATCGCCATGGCCGCGACGCTGCCCCGCAAGATCGACGTCGCGCCGGCCGGAAGCCTTGCCGAACAGGCGAGGGCGCTCGGCAGCGGACGCCTGCTGATCGCCTTCGGCATGAACTTCTGCGCCTGGGGCGGCGCCTTCGTCGCCTTCGCCTATCTCCCCAGCATCCTCGCGGAGATCACCGGCTTCGGCCCCGGCGGCGTGGCGTGGATGCTGGCGCTCTACGGGGCCTCGGTTGTCGTGGGCAATGTCCTCGGCGGGCGGGTCTCCGACCGGAGGCTCGTGTCCACGCTGGCGCTGATGCTCGGCGCGCAGGCGCTGGCGCTGCTGGTCTTCACCTTCACCGCGCCGTCGACGATCGGCGCGGTCCTGACGCTCGGCGCGCTCGGCGCCCTCATGTTCTGCAACGTTCCGGGTCTCGCGCTCTACGTGGTGCGGCTCGCCCTGCGTCATCGGCCCGGAAGCGTGGACCTCGCGTCGACCCTCAACGTGTCGGCGGCGAACGCCGGCATCGCGGTCGGCGCGATCATCGGCGGGCTGGTGGCGGACTCAGCGCTTGGCCTCGGCGCGACGCCGTGGGTCGGCGCGCTCATGGTCGCGGTCGGCCTGCTGCTGACCGTGTGGAGCGGCTGGCTCGACCGGCGCGACGAGGCCTCCTGTCCGGGCGGCCGCTCCTAGAGGCGCTCGGGCGCGATCTTGCCTTCAGCCTCGCCGCCTCCAACCCGTGATCCTCGGCGCTTAACGCGTGGGGCGAGGCTCATGTGGAGCGCTCCGGCGGCGCGGATGTGCGCGGGGCCGCCGAAAGGGCGTGAAGCCGTGCGCGCGTGCGGCCCAGGCCGCCACGAACGCGGCGACGAGCAGCGCCAGCGCGCACCACGGGAAGGCGGCGACGCCGACCGTCTCGAGCAGCAGGCCGCCCCCGACGCCGCCGCCCGCGATGGCGATGTTCCAGACGGTGACGATCATGGACTGCGCCACGTCGGTCGCCTCGCCCGACGTCTTGGCCGACGCGGTCTGGAACAACGTGGCCGCGCCGCCGAAGGCGAACCCCCACAGCGCGACGGACGCGTAGACGACGGCGGGCGAGCCGCCCGCGATCCCGAGCGCCAGCGCGGACAGGCCGAACAGCGCGATGCTCGCCAGCGCCAGCTCGCGCAGCCAGCGGTCGATCAGCGCGCCGACGATCCAGAGGCCGGGTAGCGCCGCCGCGCCGAACACCAGCAGCGCCGCGTCGACGCGCCCGGCCATGCCGGCGGGAGCGAGGAAGGGCGCGATGTAGGTGTAGAGAATGTTGTGGGCGAGCACATAGGCGAACGTCACGAACAGCACCGGCCGGACGCCCGGCAGGGTGAAGACCGTCCGAAGCGAAAAGCCCTCGCCGCGTTTCTGGCCGGGGAAGTCGGGCGCCTTGGCGAGGACCCAAAAGACGAGGATGACGGTCAGCGCGCTCATCAGGCCGAAGGTGACGCGCCAGCCGAGCGTCGCGCCGAGGAAGGCGCCGGCCGGGACGCCGAGCGAGAGCGCGAACGGCGCGCCCGCCATGGCGATGGCGATGGCGCGGCCCTTCAGCGGTCCGGGCGCCATGCGCGCGGCATAGCCGGCGACCAGCGCCCACAGCAGGCCTGCGAACACGCCCGCGAAGAAGCGGGCGACGAGCGTGATCGCGTAGGTGTCGGAGACGGCCGTCACCGTGTTGACGACGGCGAAGCCGCCGATGGCGATCAGCAGCAGCGGCCGCCGCCGCCATGTTTGCGTGGCGGCGGTGAGCGGAATGGCCGCGACGAGAGAGCCGACCGCGTAGACGGTGACGAGCTGGCCGACCAGCGCCTCGGAGACTGCGAGGCCCTCGGCCATCTGCGGCAGGAGACCCGCCGGCAGCGCCTCGGTCATGACGGTGATGAAGGCCGCCATGGCGAGCGCCAGCAGCGCGGCGAGGGGAAGCCGGTCGCCCCGTTCGAGGGAGGGCGTGTCGTCGCGTGTCGTCGTCGTGGTGGTGGTCATGGGTCCGCCCTGATCTTTGTCTGGCACGGCCGTGACCGGTGGACTGGACCATCCGGAACGGCCCGCGCGATCCGCCGGTCACGGCGGTGTCCGAAGGCTAGGCGGGCTTTGCTTTTTGGATAACAGAGCTACAGTTCCAAAGACTCATGACGGAACTGTCAGCAATGGACCCGCCGCGGATGGACAGGCTCGGATCGCTCAACGCCTTCGTTCAGGCGGCGGAGACGCGCAGCTTCACTGCCGCCGGGCAAAAGCTCGGCGTGTCGTCGTCGGCGATCAGCAAGGCGGTGGCTCGGCTGGAGCAGCGGCTCGGCGTGCGCTTGTTCCATCGCTCGACGCGCGTCGTCACGCTGACGCCGGAGGGCGCGCTGTTCCTCGAACGCTGCCGGCGCGTCTTCTGCGAGATCGAGGCGGCGGAGCTGGAGCTGTCGCAGACCCGCGACGCGCCGCGCGGCCGGTTGCGGGTGAGCCTGCCGCTGGTCGGCATGCTGATGATGCCGACGCTCGCCGGCTTCATGCGGGCGTGGCCCGAGATCGAACTCGATCTGGATTTCAGCGATCGGCTGGTGGACGTGATCGCGGAAGGCTTCGACGCCGTGGTGCGCACGGGCGAGGTCAGCGACTCGCGGCTGATGACCCGCAGGCTCGGCGCGTTCCGCTACAAGCTGGTGGGCTCGCCGGCATACTTCGCGGAGCACGGCGCGCCGGAGACGCCGGCCGATCTGGCGGCCCATCGCGGCCTGCGCCATCTCTATCCGAGCACCTGCCGGATCGAGGACTGGCCGCTGCACGGCGAGGGCGGCTCCGCGCCCGCCGACATCCCCACCGCCGCCGTCGCCAGCGTCATGGAGCCGCTGATCTATCTGGCCGAACAGGGGCTCGGCCTCGTCTGCCTGCCGGATTTCGCGATCCGCGATCAGCTGGAGCGGGGAACGCTGGCGAGCGTGCTCGACGATGCGGTCCGGCACTCGGTCACGTTCCGCATCCTCTGGCCGTCCAGCCGCCACCTCTCGCCCAAGCTCCGCGCCTTCGTGGACTTCATGGGGGAGAACGCCTTCACGCCCCCGTAGACCGATAGGCGCCGTTCGATGCGGCGGCGGAGGCCGCTGTCCACCGGCCGCCTGTTCCGCCCACGCGCGGCGTCACCGGTCGGGTTCGCCCTGTTCGCCCATGCGGGTCGGCAGGTGGCGGGCGAGATGGTCCAGCACCGCCGTCACACGGGCCGGCCGCGGCCCGGACGACGGCGTGACGAGGTAGAGCCCGGCAGTCGCCATCCTCCAGTGCGGCAAGACCTTCACCAGGCGGCCGGTCGCAAGATCATCCAGGATCATGAATTCGGGCATGTGCGCCATGGCTCGACCTGCATGCAGCAGGGGGAGCATGGCGTCGCCGCTGTTGGTCGTGAGGATCGCGGGCACGTCGATCCGCACCTCCTCGCCGGTCTCGCTCACCAGTTTCCAGCGTTCGGCGGCGGAGAGCAGCGAATAGGACAGGCACGCATGCGCGCTGATGTCGTGCGGCGTCGCCGGCGCGCCATGGCGCGCGAGATAGGCGGGAGAGGCGACCAGGAAGCTGCGCAGATCGAACAGCCTGCGTGCGAGAAGCGTGGAGTCGCGGGGCCAGCCGATGCGCACCGCGACGTCGAAGCCCGACGCCACGAGGTCGGTCAGGGCGTCGTCGAGCTGAAGGTCGACGGTGACGTTGGGAAGCGCGTCATAGAGCCCGGGCAGCAGCGGCGCGATGTGGAGGACGCCGAACGACACCGGGGCCGAGATGCGCACCAGCCCCCGCGGCTGCGCCGATCCGGAGCGCGCCACGTCGTCCAGCGCTTCGGCGGCGCCCAGCAGCGACGACGCCTGCTCGACGAGCTCCAGCCCGGTCGGGGTGAGCGAGAGCGTCCGCGTGCTGCGGTGGATCAAGGCCGCTCCGAGGCTCTCCTCCAGGCGACTGACGGCTTTGGACACCGTCGCGGGCGACAGGTTCAGCTCGGCGGCGGCCGCCGAAAACGAACGCAGTCGCGCCACGCGGGAGAAGATCGCCCAGGCCTCGAAGTCCGGCACTCTGCTCATAATGGAAACTCAGTTTTCGCCTTGTTTCGATTGTTGAGCCTATTGGCTCGCTTATTCTTGACGAAAGTTCAAGGCGCGCGTGGCCCCGGCGAGGGCGCCGCCGCCCGCGCAGACGGGGATCAACGGATGCCGCAACCCTTCACCGGCCTGCATGGCGCGACGTCCCGCCGCCGCTTCCTCGGAGGCGCGCTGGCGTCCGTCGCGGCGATGGGCGTCTTCCCGGCGCTGTCGACCGGAGCGGCGGGCGCGCCGCCGCCGCCCGACGGGATCGGGACCGCCGGCCGCCGGACGCTGATCAAGGGCGGCCATGTCCTCAGTCAGGACGCGCAGATCGGCGATCTGACCGGCGACGTGCTGATCGAGGGCCGAAGGATCGTCGCGATCGCCCGTTCGATCGACGCGCCGGACGCCGCCGTGATCGACGCGATGGGTCGGATCGTGACGCCGGGCTTCATCGACACCCACCACCACCAGTTCGAAACCGCGCTGCGTTCGTTCCTGCCCAACGGCGTTCTGTTCGCGGACCCGGCCCGCGAGGGCGAGCCGACCTACGAAGCCGACATCCTGCACAGCTTCTCGAAGGTCTATCGCCCCGAAGACATCCACATCGCCCAGCTTTTCGCGGGGCTGAGCCAGCTCGACGCCGGCGTGACGACGGTGCTCGACGTGTCGCAGGTTCATCGGTCGCCCGCCCATTCGGACGCGCTGATCGAGGGGCTCGCCGCCGCCGGCCGCCGCGCGGTGTTCGGCTACTTCGAGTCCTACGGCGACAATTCGGCCTATCCGACGGACGCGCGCCGCCTGCGCGACGCCTTCTTCGCCTCCGACGACCAGCTCCTGACCATGCTGATGGGCGGCGAGATATACGTGTCCGGGATCGATCCGCTGGATCTGTGGAAGATCGGCCGCGACCTCGACCTTCCGATCGGCCTGCATGCGGTGGGCTATCCCCCGGTGCGCGAGGTCTTCGAAAAACTCATTCCGCACTTCACCGACCGGCACCTGTTCATCCACATGACCGAGATGCCCGACACGGTGTGGAGGGGCGTGAGGGACGCCGGCGCGCATGTCTCGCTCTCGGTGCCGATCGAGATGCAGATGCGCCACGGCATGCCGCCGATCCAGAAGGCGATCGACATGGGCCTGGCGCCGTCGCTCTCGTCGGACGTCGAGGTCACGATGACCGCCGACTTCTTCACGCAGATGCGGTCGACCATCACGCTGCAGCGGGCGCTCGCCAACCAGCTGACGTTCGACGCCGACGCGACCGACGTTCCCCGGCTGCTCACGGCGAAGGACGTTCTGGGCTTCGCCACCATCAACGGCGCCAAGGCCCTCGGTCTGGACCGCAAGACGGGGTCGCTGACCCCCGGCAAGGAGGCGGACGTCATCCTGCTCGACGCCACGGCGCTGAACGTGGCGCCGCTCAACAACGCGCCCGGGGCGGTCGTGACGCTGATGGAGCGATCGAACGTCGAAACCGTACTCGTCGCCGGTCAGGTCCGAAAGTGGAAGGGCGCGCTGCTGGGACACGACATCCCCGCGCTGCGCGACCGGATCACGGCGTCGCGCGATCACCTGTTCGGCGCGGTCGGTCGCGAGATCCCGCTCTACCGCTAGCGTCCACGGCGTAAGGCCGGACGCCGCCGAACCTCTTCGCAACAGATCAGGGTGCGCCATGCCGACGGCTGGGAACGGTCCGGCTTTTCCCGACGGCGTTCGGACGAGATCCCGGCGGATCGCGCGGGTCGCGCTCCTGGCGTCCGGCATGCTCGCCGCCGTTCCGGCCGTGGCTCAGGACGCGCCGGCGAAGGCGTTCGAGCGCCCGGGCTTTCAGCCGAACCGCTGGCAGGAGGACTGGTCGCCGCTCGCGGACGAGGCGTTGCGGACGCAGCCGTTCGACCGCTTCAAGTACATCCCGCTCAGCCCCGCCGATCCGCACAGCTACATCTCCTTCGGCGGCTCCGTGCGCGCCATCGTCGAGACCAGCGACGCGCCGCTGTTCGGGGTCTCGCCGTCCAATCCGCGCGACACCTACGGGCTGACGCGCTCGCAGCTCCACGCCGACGTCCGCTTCAACGCGAACTGGCGGCTGTTCGCCCAGATCTAGGACGTGCGCGCCATCAACAAGACGCTGGTGGCGCCGAACGACGCCAACAGGCTCGACCTGCGCATGGCCTTTCTCGGCCACGAGCGGCGGTTGGGCGACGGGACCTTCTCGGCGCGGATCGGCCGGCAGGAGCTCGATTTCGATCTGCAGCGCTTCCTGTCGTCGCGCGACGGCCCCAACGTCCGGCAGGCCTTCGACGGGCTCTGGATGCAATGGGACACGGGCGGCTGGCGCGTCATGGCGCTGGCGAGCCGCCCGGTCGAATACGGCGACGATCGCGCGTTCGACGACCGCTCGGACGACGACATCCGTTTTTCGGGCGTCCGCGTCGAGCGCCAGCTCTCCGCAACCTCGGAACTGACGTCCTACTACGCGCTCTATCAGCGCGAGGACGCCCTCTTCCTGTCCGCGACCGGCGACGAGACCCGGCACGTGTTCGACGTCCGTCTGGCCGGGACGCGCGCGGGCTTCGATTGGGACGTGGAGGCCATGGGGCAGCTCGGCGGCGTCGGGTCGGCGGACGTCGTGACGTGGGCGTTCGGATCGAGGACCGGCTACACGTTCCGGGACGCCCTCTGGTCCCCGAGGGCGGGGCTGGACTTCGACGTCGCATCGGGAGACCGCCGGCCCGGCGACGACCGGCTGGAGACCTTCAATCCGCTGTTTCCCAACGGCTGGTACTTCTCCCTCGGCGGACATACCGGATACGCCAACCTGATCCACCTGAAGCCGTCGCTCACGCTGAAGCCGGCGCCGAAGCTGACCGTCGTGACGGCGGTCGGGATGTTGTGGCGCCAGACCACCCGCGACGCGGTCTACACGCTGCCGAGCGTTCCCGTGGCCGGCACGGCCGGCGGGGGATCGTCCTGGACGGGCGCCTACTCCCAGTTGCGGATCGAATACGCGTTCACGCGCCATCTGACCGGAAACGTGGAGGCCGTGAACTACAGGGTCGGCTCGACGCTGCGGAGCGTGGGCGGTCGTGACAGCCGATATGCGCGCGCGGAGCTGAGATTCCTATGGTGATCGTCGGTCGCGGCCCCCTCGTGAGACAGGACGATCCGTCCTCCCGGCCTCCGCGTCGCCGTGCGGGCCGCGCCTTATCCTTCGCCGCCCCACAGCTCCGCGTCGCGCTTGAAATAGGCGATCAGCATCTCGGTCAGCACCCGCACCTTGCGCGAGGGGTGCGGGCCGGGCGGGCGCACCACATAGGCGGCGCCGGCGGGCGCGGGGTGGCGGCGCATGATCGGGACCAGCGCGCCGGCGGCGACGTAGTCGTGGGTGATGCAGTCCGGCAGCCAGGCGACGCCGAGGCCGGCCGCCGCCGCCGCCGCGAGCGCGATCGCGCTGTCGGCCTTGAACCTCCCCTGCGGCTGCACGGTGACGATGCGGTCGCCGTCCATGAAGCGCCAGGTCTCGGTTCCCTGCATGAGCGCCTGATGGGCGGGAAGCTCGTCCAGCGTCTCGGGCGCGCCGTGAACGGCGATGTAGTCCGGGCTCGCCACCAGCCGGCCGTGGATCGGCCCCACGCGCTTCGCGATCAGGTTGGAGTTCGCGAGATAGGCGCCCCGGATCGCGCAGTCGAACCCGTCCGCCACCAGATCGACGAAGCGGTCGCTGAAGACGGTGTGGATGTGAAGCTCCGGGTGCTGGCGGGCCATGTCCGCGAGCACGGGGGCGAAATGCGTCGGGCCGAAGGTCAGCGGCATGGCGACCCGCAGGCGGCCGCGCAGCTCGCCGTCGGGCGTGATCGTCTCCCGCGCGACGTCGATCTCGGCGAAGGCGCGGGCCGCGTGGTCCCGGAAGGTGACGCCCGCCTCGGTCAGCGCGGCGCCGCGGGTGGTGCGCGCCAGAAGCTGCACGCCGAGCTCCGCCTCGATCCGGAGAAGCCGCCGGCTGACGATCGACTTGGCGACGCCGAGCCGGCGCGCGGCGGCCGACACGCCGCCGGCGTCGGCGACCGTGACGAAGGTCCGCAGGTCTTCGGTGTCCACGGCGGCGTTCCTCGTATGGCGACACAGCGTGCCCGATTATGGCGCTATCTCGGCAGAAACCGGAACGCCAAAGTGCGACCCGCAAGCGACGCCAGACGGGCGCGCCTCCGCACACCAGCGCCGTTCCGGACGGCAGCAAAGGAAGCCGCGATGACACTTCGCAACGGCCTTGCGTCGCTTCTCCGCCCCGAGGACTCGGTCCTCGTCCTGATCGACCATCAGCCCTACCAGCTCGCGAACCTGAACAGCCACGAGCCGCAGATGGTCATCAACAACACGGCGGGTCTGGCGAAGGCGGCCAAGGCCTTCGGCGTGCCCACCATCCTGACCTCGGTGGTGGCCGCGCGGGGCGGGCTTCTGTTCCCACAGATCACCGAGGTGTTCCCCGACCAGGAGGTGATCGACCGCACCTTCGTGAACACCTGGGAGGACCCGGCGGTGGTGGACGTGGTGAAGGCCACCGGCCGCAAGCAGCTCATCATCGCCGGGCTCTGGACCGAGGTCTGCGTCGCCATGCCGGTGATCCACGCGCTCGGCGACGGCTGGGACGTGACGGTGGTCACCGACGCCTCCGGCGGCGTCTCGGTGGAGTCCCACGAGGTGGCGATCCAGCGCATGATCGCGGCCGGCGCCAATGTGATGACCTGGATCGCGGTGGCGGCCGAATGGCAGCGCGACTGGGCCCGGGTCGAGACCGCGCTCAAGCTGACGGAGCTGTTCGCCCAGCACGGCGGCGGCAGCGGCATCGCCTATCTGTGGGAGCAGCAGCTTCTCAACACGCCCGTGCCGCCCAGGGCGTGATCCGAACCCGCCGGCGCGGCGGGACGCGGGGCGTCGCGGCGGGTTTCCCCCGGTCCGCCCGACGCGACCGCGCGATCCCGCCGCGCCGTCGGACAATCCTTCGCGGAGCCCTTCGATGCCGTTTCCTCCCGCGTCGCATCCGTCGCTCACCCGGCGCGACGCCCTAATTTCAGCTTCGGCGCTTGCTGTGAGCGCCGCATGTCCGTTCGGCGCCGCATGGGCGGCGTCGCCCGTCTCCCTTGATTTTCCAGAAGGAACCAGCGCCATGAGCTTCGTCACCACCGACGACGGCGTGCGCATTTTCTACAAGGACTGGGGTCCGAAGGACGCCCGGCCGATCGTGTTCCACCATGGCTGGCCGCTCAGCTCCGACGACTGGGACGCGCAGCTGCTGTTCTTCCTGTCGAAGGGCTATCGCGTGGTGGCCCATGACCGGCGCGGCCACGGGCGCTCGGATCAGGTGGCCGAGGGCCACGACATCGACCATTACGCGGCCGACGCCTTCGCGGTCGTCACGGCGCTCGACCTCAAGAACGCGGTCCACATCGGCCATTCCACCGGCGGCGGCGAAGTGGCGCGCTATGTGGCGCGGCACGGCGAGCCCGCGGGCCGGGTGGCGAAGGCGGTCCTCGTCGCCGCCATTCCGCCGCTGATGCTGAAGACCCCCGACAACCCCGAGGGCACGCCGAAGGAGGTGTTCGACGGCTTCCGCTCGGCGCTGGCGGGCAACCGCGCGCAGTTCTTCCGCGACGTTCCGGCGGGCCCGTTCTACGGCTTCAACCGTCCGGGCGCGACCGTGCACGAGGGCGTGATCCAGAACTGGTGGCGGCAGGGCCTGATGGGGAGCGCCAAGGCGCATTACGACGGCGTGAAGGCCTTCTCGGAGACCGACCAGACCGAGGACCTCAAGGCCATCTCCGTGCCGACGCTGGTGCTGCACGGCGAGGACGACCAGGTGGTGCCGATCGCCGCCTCCGCCCTGAAGGCCGTGAAGCTGCTGCGGAACGGGTCGCTGAAGACCTATCCGGGCTTCTCCCACGGCATGCTGACGGTGAACGCCGACGTGCTGAACGCCGACCTGCTGGCCTTCGTCGAAAGCTGACCGGGCCGTCGGGCGGCCGGGCGACCCCCGGAGACGTCGGCGCAAAGAGTGCAGTCATGAAAGCCGCGTTTCACGATCGTCCCGGCCCGCCGGACGTGCTCCGCTACGGGGACGTGCCCGATCCGGTCTGCCCGCGCGACGGCGTGCTGATCCGGGTCGAGGCCGTCGCCATCGAGGGCGGCGACCTCATCAACCGCGCGTCCGCGCCGCCGCCCCATCCGTTGTTCGTGGGCGGCTACGCGGCCGCGGGCGAGGTCGTCGCGGTCGGCGAGGCGGTGTCGGATCGCCATGTGGGCCAGACGGTGACGAGCTTCGATCTCGCCGGCTCGCACGCCGAACTGCGCGCCGTCGCCGCCGGCCAGACCTGGCCCACGCCCCATGGGCTGTCCATGGCCGCCGCCGCGGCGCTGCCGATCGCCTTCGGGACCGCGCATCAGTGCCTGTTCACGCGCGGTGGCCTGAAGGCGGGCGAAACCGTGCTGATTCAGGCGGGCGCAGGCGGCGTCGGCCTCGCCGCCATCCAGCTCGCCCACCGGGCCGGCGCCACCGTGCTCGCGACGGTTTCGGGGCGGGAGAGGGCGGAGCGTCTCGCGGCGCTCGGGCTCGACCACGCCATCGACCACCGCGCCGCCGACGTGGTCGCGGAGGTGATGCGGCTGACGGACGGGCGCGGCGCGGATCTTGTGGTCGACCCCGTGGGCGCCACCTTAGGAACCTCGCTCGCGGCGCTCCGGCCGGAAGGCCGGCTCGTCTTCGTCGGCAACGCCGGCGGCGGCGGGCTCGACCTCGATCTCTGGCCCGCGCTGCAGGCGAACCAGTCCCTGTTCGGCGTCTACATGGGAACGCAACTGGCGACGCCGGAGGTTCACCGCGCGGTCGCCGACCTGCTGGAACGGGCCGCGTCCGGCGAGCTGACGGTGGTCGTGGACCGGACCTTCCCGCTTTCGGCGGCCGCCGAGGCCCACGCCCACGCCGAGGGCGGCGACGTGCTCGGGCGGGTCGTGCTCGTTCCCTGATCCGCCCGCCGGAACCCCTGCGACAATTGAAAGGACACGCACATGGACAAGCCAGAATTCTTCATCACGCCGGGCTACGGCGAGCGTCTCTACGACCTGCTGCACTATTCGCAGGCGGTGAAGATCGGAAACCGCGTGGAGATCTCGGGGCAGGGCGGCTGGGACGACGCGCTGACCATTCCCGAGGATCTGGAGCAGGAGATCGTGCGGGCGTTCCGCAACGTGGGACGCACGCTCGCCGCCGCCGGCGCGGGCTGGGAGCACGTGGTCCACGTCAACTCCTACCATGTGGGTGGTTTTCCGCCGATCGTGAACGAAACCATCTCGCGCTTCTACCGCGAGCTGATGCCCGATCATGGGCCGATCTGGACGCAGACGGGCGTCACGGAGCTCGGCCTGCCGACCATGCGGATCGAGGTCCGCGTCACGGCCATCCTCGTCTGACCCCCGAGAAAGGAGAGCCATGATGACGGTGCGCGCCTTCACCCTCGCCGACGCCACGCTGGAGCGCTCGCCCGGCCAGGACGCGGACGTGTTCGTGGGAAATCTGGTGGACGAGCGCGACGGCGCGCCGGTCACCATCGGCTACGGGCGCTACGGACCGGGCGTGAGCCTCGCCGAGACCATGGCGGTCGACGACGTGATGATCGTGCTCGAAGGGCGGCTGACGGTGGAGAGCGACGCGGTCGCATTGGACGCCGGCCCCGGCGCCGTCGTGCACATGCCAAAGGGCGTGGCCGTCACCATCCGCGCCGGCGATGAGGGCGCGGTGACGGCCTATGTCACCTATCCCCACTGGCGGCCCGCCCACGCGTGACGAACCCGCGCGTCATGATGCACGCGGGGGGCCTCCCTCTTAACGTCATGCCCGCGCCTTCGCGCGTGTATCCATGACTTGCCTTGGGCTCAGGCGTCGATGTCCAAGTCGTGGATGCCCGAGACATGCTCGGGCATGACGGTTGAGGCTGTTTTACGCGGGCGCTTTCATGCCGCCCGGGACTATCCGCGGCGCATGACCCCCCGCACGTCATGCCCGCGCCTTCGCGCGGGTATCCACGAATTCTCGCCGGGCGCGAGCGTCGACGTCCAAGTCGTGGATGCCCGAGGCAGGCTCGGGCATGACGGTTGAGGCGGTTTTACGCGGGCGCTTTCATGCCGCCCGGGACTATCCGCAGCGCGTCACCCTCTCCACGTCATGCCCGCGCCTTCGCGCGGATATCCATGACTTGCCTTTGGCTCAAGCGTCGACGTCCAATTCGTGGATGCCCGAGACAGGCTCGGGCATGACGGTTGAGGCGGTTTTACGCGGGCGCTTTCATGCCGCCCGGGACTATCCGCGGCGCGTCATCCTCTCCACGTCATGCCCGCGCCTTCGCGCGGGCAGCCACGACTTGCCTCAGGCGCAAACGTCGGCGTCCAAGTCGTGGCTGCCCGAGGCAGGCTCGGGCATGACGGGTGGAAGCGGGGTTACTCTGGATTTGTGTCCCGGAGTCCTCGTGCGCGCGTCATGCGGTGCGCCCTGCGGCGGGGCCTGCCATGATCGACGCGTCGCCTCGGCACGATGGAAGGGTAAGGCCATGCGCGTGACGACCGTCGCCATCGCCGGGTTCGGGAGCGTCGGGCGCGCCGCGGCGGGCCTGCTCCTCGCCCGCCGCGAGCGCTTTCGCCTCCTCTACGGAACGGAGGTCCGCCTCGTCGCGGTCTGCGGCTCCCGGTCCGGACTGTTCGACGCCGGCGGACTGGAGGGCGACCGGCTGGAGACGCTGGAGCCCGGCCTGTCGGGCCCCGGTGTCCTGCTCGCGAGCGGGCCCGACCTCCTGATCGAGGCCGGCCCGACCGACTACCGCGACGGGGAGCCCAGCCTGTCCTATCTCCGGGCGGGCCTCTCCGCGGGCTGCGACGCGGTGGTGATCTCCAAGGGCGCGCTGGCCCGCCACGGACGGGAGTTGCGCGCGCTGGCGGCCGCCTCCAACGCGCGGCTCAAGGTCAGCGGCGCGGCGGCGGCGGCGCTGCCCGCGCTCGATCTTCTCCAGCACAGCCTGCTCGGCTCGACCGTGACGCGGCTCGAGGGCGTGCTCAACGCCACCACCAACTTTCTGCTCGACGCCATGATGACGCGCGGGATCGGCTTCGACGCGGCGCTGAAGGAGGCGCAGGCCGGCGGCTTCGCGGAGGCCGACCCGCGCAACGACACCGAAGGCTGGGACACCGCGGCGAAGCTGCTGATCCTCGCCACCTTCGGGCTGGGTCTCGATCTCGACCTGGACGACATCGACGTGACCGGCGTCCAGGTCGTGACCGCCGACCACATCGCGGCGTGGCGGGCGGAGGGCCGCGTTCCCAAGCTGATCGGAAGCCTCGGCTTCGGCGATGACGGCCCGCGGGCGGAGGTCGCCGTCCGCGCGCTGCCGCTGGACGATCCGCTGGCGCGGGTCGGCGGCAAGACCAAGGCGGTCCGCGTCACCACCGACGCCATGGGCGAAACGCTCGCGATCGGCGGCGGCCGCGAGCCGCTCGCCACCGCCGCCGCGGCGCTGAAGGACGTGGAGCATATCCTGAAAGAGCGCGCCGCCGCCTGACGGCGCTGGGGCGCGCGGGTCATGACGGGCTCCGCCGTCACGGTGGACGCGGGGCTCGACGCGTGACGGCCCGAACCGTGCTCACGCCTGCGCCGCGGCCAGCTCCGTCGCAAGCTCGGCCATCAGGGTCCGCAGCCAGCGATGGGCGGGATCGCGCCGGTAGCGCACGTGCCAGCCCATCTCGACCGGGAACGTGCCGAGATCGACCGGCGCGGGCAGCACTTTCAGCCGTGGGTCCCGCTCCAGCACGCGGCAGATCAGCTTCGGCAGCGTGGCGCAGTAGTCGGTCACGGCCAGCATCTCAGGCACGGCCATGAAATGGGTGACGGAGACCGCCACCTCGCGCTTCAGCTTTTGGCGCTCCAGCGTCTGGTGCAGGCCGACGCGCAGGCGGCCCGGCGGCACCACGTTCACATGCTTCAGCCGCTCGTAGGTCGCGCGGGTCAGCGTCGCTTGAGCGTCCGGATGGTCCGCCCGCAGCACGCAGGCGAGCCCGTCGTCGATGAGGTGTTGGATCACCAGATTGTCCGGCGGATCGACGAGGCGGCCGAACACCATGGCCGTGTCGCCCGAGACGACGCCGGTCTCGGCCACATCGGTGCTGAAGGGCGTCAGCCGGACGCGAACGCCGGGCGCGAGATCCCTCAGCCGGCTCACCAGCGGCGGCATCAGCACCAGCTCGGCGTAGCTGTTGGGGGCGAACGTGAACAGGCGCTCGGCGGCGGCGGGGTCGAACGCCTGATGCTCCAGCACCAGCGCGTCGAGCTGCGCCAGCGCCGCTTCCACCGTCGGGGCGATCTCCTCCGCGAGCCGGGTCGGCTTCACGCCGTAGCGCTCGCGGATGAACAGCGGGTCGCGCAGCGTGTCCCGCAGCCGGTTAAGCGCGTTCGACAGCGCCGGCTGGGTGATGCCGAGCCTGAGCGCCGCCCGCGTGACGCTGCGCTCCTCCATCAGGGCGAGGAACACCGGCAGCAGGTTCAGGTCGTATTTCATCGAGATATAATGCGAGGCCAATATCTGAAATCAAAGATGTAAATTTCTTGAATGACTTGGAAGCCGCCATAGTCGGGCTCTAACAGGCGGCCGGCTCCCCTGGCCGCCGCTGATCGAAGCGCCGATCGCGGCGCGCAAGGCATGGAGAGGTCCGATGAAGGTTCTGGTGGTTCTCACCTCGCACGACACGCTCGGCGACACGGGCAAGAAGACCGGGTTCTGGCTGGAGGAGCTGGCCGCGCCCTATTACGCCTTCCTCGACGCGGGCGCCGAGATCACGCTGGCCTCGCCCAAAGGCGGCCAGCCGCCGCTCGATCCGAAGAGCGACGAGCCCGCGTCCCAGACCGACCACACCCGGCGCTTCAACGCCGACGCGGCGGCGAAGGCCCAGCTCGCGGCGACGGTTCGCCTCGACAGCGTGGACCAGAGCGATTTCGACGCCGTGTTCTACCCCGGCGGGCACGGCCCGCTGTGGGATCTGGCGGAGGACGAGAGCTCGATCCGGCTGATCGAAGCCTTCGTCGCCGCCGGCAAGACGGTCGGCTTCGTCTGCCACGCGCCGGGCGTGCTGCGCCGGGTGAAGAACCCGGACGGGACCCCGTTCGTGAACGGCCGCTACGTGACCGGCTTCACCAACAGCGAGGAGGCGGCGGTCGGGCTCGAAAAAGTGGTGCCGTTCCTGGTGGAGGATGAGCTTCTCGGCCTCGGCGCCATCTTCTCCCGGGTGAAGGACTGGGGCTCCCACACGGTGGTGGACGGCCCGCTCGTCACCGGCCAGAACCCGGCCTCCTCGGAGGAGGCGGCGCAGGCGCTGATCGCGGCGCTCGGTCAGGCCGGCCGCGTCACCGCCTGACGCCCCGGCTCGCGGGAGCCGGCGCGGCGCGCGTCAATAAAGCGGGCGGGCGGCCATCTCGCATCCGAGCAGCAGCAGCGCGATCAGGAAGCCCCGTCGGAAGGCGGCGGGGCTGATCCGGTCGCGCACCCGCTGGCCCGCCCACATGCCGCCGAGCGCGGGAAGAACGGCGAGGGCGGAAAGCAGCGCCTCGTCGGCCCGGAACGCGCCGTGGGCGCCGAGGCCGAACGCGAGCGCGACGGTCGACGCCGTGAAGGACAGGCCGAGCGCCTGCACCAGATCGTTCTTCGGCAGATTGAGCGCCTGCAGATAGGGGACGGCGGGAATGACGAACACGCCGGTTGCGCCCGTCACGAGCCCGGTCGCGCCGCCGACGAGCGGCGACAGCGCGCGCTCCATCCGGGGCGGAACGCGACACTGGCGGCCGAACAGCGTGACGCCGGCGTAGAGCGCGAGCGCGATTCCGAGCAGGCCAGTCGTCGTCTCCGCGTCGCCGCGCGCGATCCACGCGGCGCCGAGCACGGTCCCAAGCGCGATCGCGAGCAGCATCGGCCACAGCCGCGCCGCCAGCGCGCCCAGTCGCGGGCCCGCCATCAGCTGCCAGACATTGGTGACGAAGGACGGTGCGATCAGCAGGCTCGCGGCCGCGAGCGGCGACATGACCGCGCCGAGCAGGCCCATGGCCACGGTGGGCAGGCCCATGCCCGTGACGCCCTTCACGAGCCCGGCGGCGAAGAAGGTGACGAAGACCCAGAGGAGAGTGACAAGCGAGACGTCCGACATGGGGGCCGAGCCTAGCGGCCCGCCCATGGTCCACAATGCGGAACCAGCCGGGCCAGACTTCGGCTGGTCCGAAGCCTCGCCGCGCGCTAGCCTTGCGCTCCATGCGCTTCGACGTGACCGATCTCCGACTGTTCGTGGCCGTCGTCGACGCCGGCAGCATCACCCATGGCGCGGCGGAGGCCGGGCTGTCGCTCGCCGCCGCGAGCGAGCGCCTGCGGGAGATGGAGGCGGCGGGCGGCGTCCGGCTGCTCGACCGGGGCCGGCGCGGCGTCACGCCGACCGAGGCGGGCGAGGCGCTCGCCCACCACGCCCGCGCGATCCTGCGCCAGATGACGCAGATGCGCGGCGAGCTCGGCCGTTACGCCAAGGGCCAGCGCGCGAGCGTGCGCGTTCTCGCCAACACCGTCGCCCTGACGGAGATCCTGCCCGGCCGGCTCGCGCCGTGGATGGCCGCGCACGCGCATGTGGACGTGGAGCTGAAGGAGCGGCAGAGCGTCGACATCGCCCGCTCCATCGCGTCCGGCTTCGCCGAGATCGGCGTGCTGTCCTGCGTCGCCGGGACGGAGGGGCTCGTGCTGCGGCCGTTCGCGCGCGACCGGCTGGTGGCGGTGGTGGGCCCCCACCATCCGCTGGCGGAGCGGGCGGCGGTGCGTTTCGCCGATCTGCTCGACGAACCGTTCATCGGCCTCGCCGAGGGCGCGCTGTGGCGGCATGTGGAGGCGCAGGCGGCGGCGCTCGGCGCGAAGCTCAAGCTGCGGGTGGCGCTGCGGGATTTCGACGGCGTCTGCCGCATGGCGGGGGCGGGCGCAGGCGTCGGCGTCGTGCCCGAGACCGCGGCCCGGCGCCTGCGGCGGTCGACCGGGATCGCCGTCGTCCGGCTCGAGGACGCATGGACCATGCGCCGCTCCGCGGTCTGCGTCAGGGACGAGGCGGCGCTGACGCCGGCGGCCCGGAGCCTGTTCGAGCATCTGACGGCGCAGGGCCGCTAGCCCCGCCGGATCAGGCGAGACCTTCCTGCGCCAGCGTGCGGCGGACGGCGGGGCGGGCCAGCGTCTTGTCCATCAGCCGCGCCCAGGTCGGCCAGTCCGCCGCCATAGCGAGGCCGATGCGCCGGCCCCAGAGCCAGAACACCACCAGATAGGCGTCGGCCACCGTGTAGCGGCCGGGGACCGCCCAGTCGCGTCCGTCGGACAGCACGCGCTCGATGTGGTCGTAAGCCGCGCGGATGTTGGCGAGCCCCTTGGCCTTCACCGCCTCGTGCAGCGCGGGATCGTCCACGAAGCGGTGCGGGCGCCAGAGCTGGCTGTAGCCGACGCCGTGGAGATCGATCGCGATCCAGCTGAGCCATTCGAGGCAGCGGGCCTCGCCGGCCGCATCGGGCGGCAGCAGCTCCGCCTCGGGATGGCTGCGGGCGAGAAACAGCAGGATGGCGATCGTTTCGGTCAGCAGGTCCGGCGCGCCGCCGGCGCCGCCCGGCACGCCCGTGAGCGCCGGTACGCGGCCCTTGGGGTTGAGCGCCAGATAGTCCGCGGCGCCCGTGCCTTCGCCGTTTTTGGCCGAGCGGATCTCCGCCTCATAGGGCGCGCCGATCTCCTCCAGCACGATGTGGGTGGCGAGCGAGCAGGAGCCCGGCGAATGGTAGAAGCGATGCATGGAGCGTCTTCCGGGTTACGAGGGGAGGACGCGCTCCGGCCAGGGGTTGCGGCCGTCGCGCAGCCAGAGGAGCGCGTCGCGCCAGAAGCCCGGCGCGTGGCTGTCGTGGAACAGGCTGAAATGGCCGATGGCGTCGCGGCCGTAATCGGCGGGCTCGAGCAGAACCGCCGTCCGTTCCGCGCCGGCGTAACAGTCGAGCGTGCGCCGCACGGCCGCCGGCGTGCCGAACTCGTCGTCGGAGACGGAGACCGCGAGGATCGGCGCCGTGACGGACGCCATGCGGGCGAGCGCGTCCGCGCGTTCGGCCGGCGGATGGCTGCGCTCGAACCGGGGGCCGCGGAAGCTCCACTCATAGGCCACGCCGGCGGGCAGGTCCTCCAGCCAGCCGAGCCGCCGGCCGGGGAAGTACCCGCACGCAAAAGTCAGCGCCGGCATCGCCATATGCCAGCGCAACAGCAGGGCGAGCCGGCGCCGGGCGGCGTAATCGCCCCACCAGGCGTATTGCGCGCCGACGGTGAGCATGCGCGCGATCCGCGGCGCGCTCGCGGCGAGGCCCGGCAGGAAGCCGCCGATGCTGTGGCCAACCACCAGCAGCCGGTCGCTCCGCCCCCGCTCCGCGACGAAGCCGATCGCGGCCTCCATGTCGCGCTCGCCCCAATGGCGCCAGCGGTAGCCGCTACCCCTCAGGCGCGCGGGCCGCGACAGGCCGACGCCGCGGTAGTCGTAGGTGAGGACGTCGAAGCCGTTCGCGGCGAGAAAGCGGGCGAAGCGGTGGTAGTAGCGGGCGAGGACGCCGGTGGCGGGATTGACGATGACCACGCCCAGCGGCGCGTCGCCCTCCGCCCGCCAGAGATGGCCACCGAGCCGCACGCCGTCGCCGCAGACGATCTCGACCGCTTGGGCCTCGATGGGCGGGGTCCCGGCGCTGTCCGGGGTCGGCGAGGGATCGCGCATGTCCGAAACGTGTCAGGTCGAAGGAGAGGGGACGGCCCCCATATCACCCCGGCCGCCGGGCTTCTATTCCGGCGTCCAGGTTTTGGCCTCGGAGCCGGCCGGGTAGTAATAGCCGTTCGGGATCGACTGAAGCTCGATCAGGCCGCCCCAGGGCGGGCGCACATAGACGCTGCCGTTGCCGTCCGTGTCCTCGTGGCGGGAGTTGTCATGGACCTCCGATAGCGGCTCCGCCCCGGCGGCGACGATGCGCGCCAGCGCGCCGTGGATGTCGTCGCAATAGACGGAGATGTGGTTCCAGCCGCGATCCTCGAGCCCGAGCGGACGGGCGGGATCGGCGGTCTCCACCTCGAAAATCTCGATGTTTGGCCCCTGTCCGATCCGCATCAGGCGCTGGCGCACCACGCGGGCGCCCTTCGACAGGCCGAGCTGGCGCTCCACCTCGGCCCCCTCGCGCGGTTCGTCCTCGCGGGTCAGCCCGTCGTAGCACCACTGCGCCCCGAGGCCCTTGGCGAGGAAGTCGCTGGCCGTGTCGAGATCGTCGACGGTCAGTCCGATGTGGTTGACGCCTCTGGGAAGCGGTCCGTACGCGTCGCGCGCCATGTCTGTCAGCCCTCTCCGTCGCGCCTTTTCCGATGGGCGCTTAGACGAAAGTGGAAGCCGATCGCGCCGGGACAAGCGCCGGGCGCCCTGAAAAGCCGTGAGGCTATGGGGCCGTCCGCTCATCGCTCCAGATCAGCCGGGGCGGCCGCATGCGCGCCGGCGCCGCGAGGGCGAGCGCGTGGGAGGGCGTCGGGCGCAGGCGCCAGAACCGCCAGCGGGCGGGGTCGTCCGGACAGCGGTCGGTGACGTGGAGGGCGGGGGCGGCGCCCGCGAGATCGAAGGCGAAGCTGTCGAGCGGCAGCGACAGGCCGAGCCCTCGCGCCTTGGCGTAGGCCTCCTTCAGCGTCCAAAGGGCGAAGAAGGTTTCCAGCCGGTCGGCGGGCGCGGTCGCGGCGAAGGCCGCGGCCTCGGGCGGCGCGAACACGGCCGGCGCGAGAGCCTCCGTGTCGAGGACGCGGCTCACGTTCTCCACGTCGACGCCCACCTCCCGCTCGCGCGAGACGGCGAGCGCCACCAGCCCGTCGGTGTGGGAGAGGTTGAACTCCAGTCCCGCGCCCACCGGCTCCGCCACATGGGGCCGGCCATGGGCCCCGGCCGCGAAGCGCCACGCCTCGGGCGGGGCGGCGTGGTAGCGCGACAGCGTCCGGCGCAGCAGGAGGCGGGCGGCGAGGAACTGCGCCCGCGCGCCGGGCGCGACGAAGCGGCGCCAGCGCTCGCGCTCGTCGTCGCTGAGGAGGTGGAGATCGGCCTCGTCCTCCGAGCCGGGCGCGGACGGGACCGCGAGCCACAGGTCGATCCTGTCGTCCGCCAGCGCGGCCGCGGACAGGTCGTCGGGGTGTGGCGGGATCATCGAGGTGGCGGGCGCCAGTGTCAGATCAGCTCGTCTTCCGGCATGGGCTCGTCGGCCCTCATCGGCAGGCGGACGAGGACCACCGTGCCGGCGCCGACCGAGGAGCGGATGCGCATGGCGCCGCCGTGGAGCTCCGCGAGCGAGCGGGAGATGGCGAGGCCGAGGCCCGAGCCCTTGTGGCTCTTCGAGAACTGGCTCTCCACCTGCTCGAACGGGCGGCCGAGCTTGGGCAGCGCCTCCTTCGGGATGCCGATGCCAGTGTCCTCGATGTAGAGGTTCATGGCGCCGCCGACCGCGCGGGTGCGCACGGTGATGCGGCCGCCGGCGGGGGTGAACTTCACCGCGTTTGAGAGCAGGTTGAGCAGGATCTGCTTCAGCGCCCGGCGGTCCACCTCCACGGTGACGCCGGTGGCGGCCTCGGCCCGCAGCGCGATCGACTTCTCCTCGGCCCGGGGCGTGATGACGCGCATGGCGTCCAGCACCACCTTGTCGATGTCGATGGTCTGGCGGGAGATGCCGAAGCGGCCGGCCTCGATCTTCGACATGTCGAGCACGTCGTTGATGACGTCGAGCAGATGCTGGCCGCTCTCACGGATGTCGCGGCAGTATTCGTAGTATTTCTCGGAGCCGAGATCGCCGAACATGCCGGACTCCATGATCTCCGAGAAGCCGATGATGGCGTTCAGCGGCGTGCGGAGCTCGTGGGAAATGTTGGCGAGGAAGTCGGACTTGGCCTTGGAGGCGCTTTCGGCCTCGCTCTTCTGCTCGGCGTATTTCTCGGCAAGATCGGCGAGCTGCTGGGCCTGCACCTCCAGCGTCTGGCGGGATTTGCGCAGGTCCGCCACGTTGGCGATCAGCGCGCGCTCGCTCTCCATCAGCCGCTCTTCCTGCCGCTTGAGCGAGGTGATGTCGGTGCCGACCGAGACGAAGCCGCCGTCCTTGGTGCGGCGCTCGTTGATGTGGAGCCAGCGCCCGTCCTCGATCTGGGCGTCGTAGGTGCGGGCGCCTTCCTCGACGCGGCCCTCGGGCTTCACCGGGGTCACGATCACCGGCTGGCGGCCCGCGGCGATGATGTCGTCGCGCCGGGCGCCGGGGAACACGGAGCCCTCGTTCAGCTCGTAGAGGTGCTGGAACTTGGAGTTGCACATCACGAGGCGGTTGTCGCTGTCCCACAGCACGAAGGCCTCGGAGATGGTCTCGATGGCGTCGCGCAGGCGCATGTCGGCGGTGGCGGTGCGCTCGGCCAGGGTGCGCTGCTCGGTGACGTCGACGCAGATGCCGATCAGCCGCGGCCCGTCCTCGCCGGCGTTGCGCACCAGCTCGCCGCGGGCGCGCAGCCACATCCACTCGCCGCGGGCGTCGCGGATGCGGAACATGCGGTCGATGGTGGTGGTGGCGCCGCGGGCGATCTCGTCGGCGAGGGCGTAGAAGTCGCTGTCGTCCGGGTGGATCAGGGCGTTGAACTCGCCGAAGGAGATCAGCGCGTCCCGGGCCGGATAGCCCATCAGCTCGAACAGCGAGCGCGACCAGAAGATGCGGCCTCGGGCCACGTCCCAGTCGAACAGGCCGCAGCGGCCGCGGGCGAGCGCCGTGTCCACCCGCTGGCGCATGTCGTCATTGGCGCCGGCGGCGCTGCGGGCGCGGGCCGCCTGCCAGTGGAAGGCGAGGCCGAGCAGCGCGAGCGCGACCGCGCTGGCGCCGAGCAGGGTGATGCTGGTGCGGGCGCCCGCGCGCCAACCATCCAGCGCGGAATCGACGCTCTGCACCAGCGCAACCTGCGCGGCGCGGCCCTGGGCAAGGCCCCGCACGGTCGCGAGCGCCGTCTCGCCGCTCGGCAGGGTCAGCGTCATCACGCCGGCGCGCTCGCCGAAGGTGGTCAGCGGCTGGGCGGCGCCGAGCAGGGTCACCAGATCGTCGGGCAGGGCGCCTTCGGGCGCGCCGAGCGCCGCGATCACCCGGCCGCCTTCGTCGGCCACATAGGCGCGGCGGCCGCGCTCGGCGATCTGGCGGGGGAGGGCGGCGGTCATGGCCTCGGCCATGGCGGCGTCGCCGCGGCCGGACAGACGAGGCATGTCGTGAGCGGCGACGGCGGCCAGAAGTTCCAGCTCGTCCGAGGCGGAGCGCAGGGCGGAGGAGCGCACCTCGATCGTCTGCAGCGCGGCCGCGGCGCCGATCAGCAGCAGAAACAGTCCGATCATCGCCGGAACGAGCCGTCGCAGCACAGGCTCGATCTGAGCGGCCTGCGCGGCGTCGATCTTCAAGACTTGAAGAAATCTCGTAACGCCAAGACTACGCACAGGCGTTTCTGCCACGTCGGCGCGCGCCATCGCAGAGTCCTTCCGGTCGAATTGTAGTGAAGTCGAACCGGAGATGAGCCGCACGAACCGAATCGACTTCGCTATTAGAATCAATGCGGAGCGTGTCTGTCCAGCACGAATTAACCGGCGATTAATTACTTCCGGGGCCCGTCCGCGAAACGTGAGTCCGCAGAGTCACTTGGGGCCGAGGGCTCTCTGGATAAGTTCGGGGACGACGCAAAGGCCGCGTGTGGGAGCGGCCCCGGAACCGGCGCCGAGGCGGCCCGGACGCCCCCCGCGCCGGGCGATGACGCACGGGCGCGGGGGGGGCGTGGTTCGTGAGGCGAGGTGGGGCGCCCCTCAGCCCAGCGCGCGGCGGACGATGT